>NZ_SCOH01000017.1 GCF_005503445.1 Chitinivorax sp. B
GGTGTAGATCGAGGATGACTGCGTCAAAGTGCTGGTTTCTCAGGGCCCCTCGTGCTGCGGCCAGCGAAATTGCAAGGGTCACTTGATAATGGGCCTTGGTCAACAATTCGGCATAGTGTTCAGACTCCACCGCGTTGTCTTCCACCAGCAAAATACGTTTGGTCGCGTTGGCAAGCTGCCCGGTCATGCGTTGCAATACGCCCAATAGATCGGACAGATCAAAGGGTTTCACCAAGTAGTCATAGACGTCTCGTTCCTGCCAGTCATTGGGTCGATCCAGGCAGGAGACCACTTGTACAGGGATATGGGTGCCGATCACTTCGCGCAGTTGTCGCAATACGTGCCAGCCGCTCATGTCCGGCAGTAACAGATCCAATATGACCCCGTCCGGAGGGTTGCGTTTGGCCATGTCCATCGCTTGGGCGCCATTGCTGGCAACTTCAGTCTGCACACCAATTGATTGTGCAGTGTTGACAATGATATTGGCCAGCATTGCGTCATCTTCAATCACCAATAGCCGACCACCATCTGGTTTGTCGAGCGGAGCAACGGTGGCGACTTGTTCGTTGCTGCTGGTGGATCGGTAAAGCGGAGGCTGAGATTGAATCGGAATGTAGGCAGTGAAACAACTGCCGCCCGTTGGTGGGTCGCTCAACCTGACATCGCCACCCAGTAATTGGGCCAATTGTCTCGCAATGGTCAGCCCAAGCCCGGTGCCGCCAAAGCTTCGACTGGTGGAGCTATCCAGTTGACGGAACGCTTCAAAGATCAGTTCCCGCTTGTCTTGTGGAATGCCCGGCCCCGTGTCAGTCACCGCAATGGCCAGCCATGGGCTGATATCGTCAGATGTGGGATAGGGAGGGGTGTCAATGGAAAACAACTCAATATCGACTTGCCCACGTTCGGTAAATTTGATGGCATTGGCCACCAGATTTCGAACCACCTGATGCAGGCGCTTGCTGTCAGTCACAAAGTGGGCGGGCGTACCAGGCTGGACAGTTACCTTCAGCTGTAGACTCTGTCGGTCGGCCATGGGTTTGAACGACCGCAACAAATTGCTGGCCAGTTCCTGCGTACTGACTTGATCCGCAGCCACAGTCACCCGTCCTGCTTCGATCTTGGAGAGATCCAGAATATCGTTGATCAGGGCCAATAATTCAGATCCGGAGCGATAAATGATATCGGCGTGTTCTGTCTGGCGGGCGGTCAGGTTCTGATCCCGGTTTTCCCGCAGCTGCTCGGCCAGAATCAGAATACTATTGAGTGGAGTACGCAGCTCATGGGACATATTGGCCAGAAACTCGCTCTTGTAACGATTGGCCTGTTCCAGTTGTTCCGCCTGTTGTCTCAATCGCTGCTCGGTCGCTTTGCGATTGGTGATATCCGTAATCAAGCAGAGCACGAACATGCCACCATCGGTATTGATCGGATTCAAGCCAATTTCGATTGGAAACTCCGAACCGTCCTTACGTAAACCAAACAAGTCGCGATCCGCGCCCATTGGTCGGGCATGTTGTTCACGCAAAAAGGCAGCGCGATAACCCGGATGTTGGCTGCGAAAACGTGTTGGAATCAACATTTCAATGGCCTGACCCAGTAGTTCATCACGTGGATAGCCAAACCAGCGCTCCATCATGGAGTTGACCAGCTCGATATGCCCCAGGTGATCCACCATCAGAATGGCGCTGGGAACGCTTTCCACTACTTGGCGGAAGCGTTCTTCCAATCGTTTGCGGATCGAAATGTCGATGACTGAACATAAGGTCACGGCGGTGCTGTCCAGATCGGCCGGTGTCAGCTGGACTTCAACGGGGAATTCGCTGCCATCGCGTCGTCGGCCGCATAAGTCCTGATCCGGCCCCAGGTAGCGTGGCCCATTGCCGGAAAGGAAATGGGTTGAGCTGTTTTGCATGGCATCGGTGTCGGCATGGGTCCGAGGGCCGATCAGCGAATTGATCTGTTGGCCGTGCAAGGTCTCCACGCTGCTGTCAAACCATTGGGCTGCCGTACTGTTGGCCATGGTGATCCGGCCATCCCGGTCCAGTGTCAGGATGGCGTAGGGAATGGCCTCCAGCGTGTTGTGCAGCCGGGCCTCCTGTAACTGGCTTTCCTTGGCATGGTCGGCAACCCGTTGTAATTCCAACCTGCGGGCACGCCCCATCTGGGCCATCATGCCGATGCTGAGCAAGGTGATCAGGCTGCCTGCCACCAATACCCAGATGGCACGATAGGAGGTCGCGTTCTTCATGAAGGCATCGGTGGCCTGGATGTCCAGTATCCAGCGGTGGCCGACGATATCCATCGACTGCTGGGTACGAAATGGGGTGGGCAAGGTTTTGCCATCACCATAAATCAATGGGCGCTGAGGCGTGCTGTCGTAAATGTTCAGTTTCAGCGGTAAGGCAGTCATGCCCGCGCCGGCTACCAGCTCATGGATGCGACAGGCTGCATACACCCACCCACCCAGGCGAGGGTCATCTGCGGCTGGCATGGTCGTTCGATTGCCGCCGCCATAATAGGGCCAATACAGGAGGAATCCTGGTGCTTTGCTTCGTGACTTGTCGTAAAACAACACCACGCTGGCAGTCGCTGCGGCACGTCCCTGCCGTGCGGAGAGTTCGAGGGCTTCGCGACGGGCAGGTTCACTGTAGGCATCAAACCCAATGGTCGGCAGATAGTCGGATCGCGGCGGGTAAATCAATTCCACAATGGCATGGTAGGGGCGTTGACCCGGTGGATGGATACGAAAGTCTGAATGCCGGCTTTGCATGGCCGCTTCAAATCGCGGCAATTGTCCTGCCGGCACACGTCGTGCAAAGCCGATGCCCAGTAGGCCTGGATGGGCATCAAGCAAGGACTGGCTCTGGATGTAGTCGTGGAATTCGGCAGGCACCACCTCGCCACGTGCATTGAAATGGGAAACCAAGCCGCGCAGTACCTGTTGATAGGTTTCCAGTCGTTCACTCAAGCGGGCTTGCAGTTGCCGTGACTTTTCCTGAAAACGTGCTTCGGCAATGGCACGATCCTGATGATGGATGACCCAGGCAATGGCCAGCGTACTGCAGCACAGGATGATTGCCAGCAGCGAACTGAACATAAGGTGTCGTGATGGTGTCCTGATGAGGTCCGGCAGGCCTTGGCGCATGAGCGGCGCCTCCTTTCTCGTGGGGCTGGTGGTGCAGTGGCTTGCTTGTTCGTATAGGCCGGGCCATTGCCGGCCGACCGGTAAGTGGATGGAAGGCAGCGATCGATGCGGGAATTGTCGAAATTTTGCACGGTATGTGAATTGTCGGCAGCGCCGGGTCATACCGTCGTGTAGTCGTTGCCCGCTAGCAAGCTACACTCAACATGTAGTTAATCGGCAGGTAGAAGTCAATCAACTTGCTTTATCAATAAATGCGTATTCGATAAATAATTAGTCAATATAGGGCAGTGGTGAGATTATCAGCGGTGCTGCAAGTGAAATTCGCCGATGGCATTGACCCTGTTGGCCCTGCCGTAAGATGGGTCAGGCAATTTTCACATTGTCTGTCTGCGCATAGGTGGCACAAGATAGCGACATCACACCTATTGAGCCATTCAATGAGCTTGTCAGGCTGGTGGTCGTTTTGGGTGTCTGCAGCATTCAAACCCAGACTTTTTATCCCATTCGTCGCGGCGAGTGAGTATATTGGGTTGTAAGCCGCACCAGTATTAGGTTTGGTCGTGAAGTCACTACTGGCTGGATGGGTTCTTGCATTATCATCACGTTGTTATTTCTTCTGGGGGTAGCATGAAGCCTTGGCCGTTTCTGTTGTTGACCCTGTTTGCTGGTGCTGGGCCATCCCTGGTGTTGGCGGGCGATGCTGTTCAGGCTGCTGTCGCGACGCAGGTTGTACATGGCATCGATTGGCAAAAAGGAGATGTCGATGCCGCTTTTGCCATGGCTAAAGCGGGTAACAAACCTTTATTCTTGTATTGGGGCGCGGCATGGTGCCCGCCCTGTAATCAAGTTAAATCCACCATTTTCAATCAGCGCGCTTTCATTGATCGGTCCCGGGCATTTGTGCCGGTCTATCTGGATGGCGACAGTCCGAGTGCCCAACAATTGGGCGAGCGGTTCCAGGTGCGCGGTTACCCAACCATGATCCTGTTCAAGCCGGATGGCACTGAAGTGACCAGGCTGCCCGGTGAGCTGGATGTGCAGCGTTATCTGCAAGTGCTGGATCTGGGCATGACAGCGGCGTTGCCTGTCAAGACCGTACTGACACAAGCGCTTGCTGGTCAGGCCGGGTTGGGCGTGGATGTTTGGCGCATGCTGGCCGACTATTCATGGGATACCGATGAAGCCAGATTGATTGACCCCACGCAACGTGCGCAAACGCTGTTTTCCTTGGGGAAGGCATGTCCACAGCGCGAGTTGGCAGTCAGGTTGATGCTGAAGTCACTGGCGGCTGCCAGCAATCAGCAAGGTTCATTGGACGATGTTGCATTGCATCGGGCTGGCAAGCATCTCGGTCAGGTATTGGCCAATACACGGCTCAGTCGCCACAATTTTGACATTCTGACTGGCTATGCGACGGATATTTTCCCGTTGGTGGCTGACAAAAGCCTGCCACGAGCGCGCTTGATGCAATCTTGGCAACGCGTGCTGACACGGTTGGGGCAGGACACCACCTTGTCCGCCACGGATCGGTTGTCGGCATTGGCTGCGCGAGTGGGTCTGGCCAAACTGGATGGTGCTGATGGCTCACTTGATACAACTTTGTTGAGTGCGGTGCGCGAGCAGGTTGCTGAAGCGGATCGTGTCACGACTGATCGTTTCGAACGGCAGTCGGTGATCAGTGCGGCGGCTTATGTGTTATCTGAGGCTGGCTTGATTGCGGAATCCGATAAATTGTTGACTGCCGAGCTGGACCGCTCACATTCACCGTATTACTTCATGCTGTCGTTGGCGGGCAATGCCAAGAAACGTGGTGACAAGGCCCAGGCACTGGCATGGTATGAAAAAGCCTATACCGCAGCGGAAGGCCCGGCCACACGGTTGCAGTGGGGTGCGACCTACATCGGGGGGCTGGTCGATTTGGCGCCAGACGACGAAGCCCGTATCGACCAGGCGGTGACCGCAGTACTGAGTGAATTGAATGGCCAGCAGAATGTGTTGTATGAGCGTAATCGCCGTTCGCTGGAGAAAGTCATGCAGAAACTCGCCACCTGGAATCAGCAGGGGCAGCATGCTGCAGTGATTGCACGTGTCCGTAGCCAACTGGATGGCATCTGCAATGGTCTTGTCAGCGACGACCCGCAACGGGCGGTTTGCCAGGCCTTGATTGGCGCAGTGGCGCGTCCGGCTGGAGATGGCTGAACACGGTCTGAGAACCTGTTCAATATCTTACTGCGCGACCACGATCGGGGCTCATGTGTTGCTCAACATCCTCATGTATCACACATACACTCCGGTTTTTGCGCTGTGCTTCACCACCGCTGGTAGCCGCTCATCACAGGCCTTGAACAGGTTCTGAGACTGGGTGCCCGCAAGGCAGATGCTACTTTGTATGAAACTTTGAAACTTGATTGCTAGGAATCAGTATGTCCCGACGTACCCTGAATCTTGACGATACCTTGTATCACTATGTGTTGAGTCATTCGTTGCGAGAGCATCCAGAACAGACAGCATTGCGTGAAGTTACCGCACATCACGAGCGCGCGGGTATGCAGATCTCGCCGGAACAAGGGCAGTTCATGGCTGTGCTGGCTCGCCTGCTGGGGGTGCGCCGTGCCATCGAGATTGGCGTGTTTACCGGCTACAGCGCCATGACCGTTGCCCTGGCGATGCCGAGTGATGGTTATTTGCTGGCGTGTGATATCAGCGAGGAATACACCCGGATCGGTCAACCGTATTGGCAGCGTGCAGGCATCGCCAGCAAGATCGATCTGCAACTGGCGCCAGCACTGGAGACGCTGGATGCGCGGCTAGCTGCCGGCGAGGGGGGAAGCTACGATTTCGCCTTCATTGATGCGGACAAGCGCAGCTACGACGGCTATTACGAACGCTGCCTGCAGTTGTTGCGTCCAGGTGGTCTGATCCTGATCGACAACGTATTGTGGGATGGTTCGGTGGCCCGACCTGCGGAGGAGGGGGATGTCGATACCCTGGCGCTGCAGGCCCTGAACCGCAAGTTACATGATGACGCCCGGATCGATGTGTCGATGTTGCCTTTAAGTGATGGGGTGACCTTGGCACGTAAACGCTAGCCCACTGCAGGCAGCCGACTGTGCTGCCTGTGTCATTGCTTGCATACCCACCTGGATTTGTACGGCTGCCAGCATTTGCCCATCAAGTCACGCCAGCTATTGTGTGGTTTTTTGTGCTAAACAATACGTGGCGTGTGTCAACTTCTCGGGTCAAACCTACCTGTAACTGTCACCTATCGGGTAAAATGGCCGGCTATTCGGACCTGCCAAAGAGACCTGACCGTGATGCGCTATTTCATCTGGGCCATGCAGTTCATTGTTTTTCTATTGTTTCTTGGGTTTGCCCTGCACAACAGTCAGACTGTGTCGCTGCGTTACTTTCTGGGTTATGAGTGGCAGGCGCCGCTGATTTTGATGCTGTTGGTGTTTTTTTGTATCGGTGCGGCATTTGGCCTGTTGGCGGGGCTCGGGCAATTGTTGAAGCTACGCCGTGAAATCCTGGTGTTGAAAAAAGAACTCCGCAATCGGAACTCGGTCACTCAGACGGGGCCTCAGCAACCTGACATCGTGCTCTGATTCATGCCAGGTTTGCACGGGTCGGTTTCCTTGCAGCCGATCCCCCTCTTTCTGCCATCCCATTTAGCTGATTAGGATACCCGCGTGGATATGGAGTTGTGGTGGCTGATATTGCCACCCTTATTTTTTGGCCTAGGCTGGCTTGCAGCCCGAATTGACATTCGCCAGTTGCTACGCGAAACCCGCAAGCTGCCTTTGGCCTACTACAAAGGCTTGAACTTCCTGCTGAACGACGAGCAGGACAAAGCCATTGCCGAATTTGTCGAGATCATCAAATCCGATCCGCATTCAGTCGATTTGAACTTTGCGCTGGGTAGTATGTTCCGTCGCAAAGGGGAGCATGAGCGTGCCATCCTGATTCATCAGAACCTGTTGGCACGTAATGACATCAATCCCGAGCATCGATTGAAAGGTCAATATGAGCTGGCGCTGGATTTCGTCAAGGCAGGGCTGTTTGATCGCGCGGAAGAAATGTTGCAGAAGCTGACTGGTTCAAGCTATGCACGTGTCGCGAGTCAGCAGTTGCTGGATATCTACCAGCTTGAGAAAAACTGGGAAAAAGCCATTGAGACTGCAAACCGGCTGGCTGATGGCACGGCTTCATTCCAGAATGAAGTGGCGGAATTTCACTGTGAAATGGCCCAGCGTGATATTGCCAACTCACAGCCGGAACAAGCCAAAACCAATCTCAACAAAGCATTGCAGATTCACCGTAAGTGTGTGCGTGCCAATATTCTGTTGGGTGATATTGCATTGGCGGAGGGTGATTTCGAGACGGCTATCGATTACTGGAAGCGCATTGAAACTCAGGAGCCGCAATACTTGTCTTTGGTCGGCACACGATTGATGGATGCCTACAAGCAGGCCAATCGCGCTGCCGAGGGTTTACAGCTGTTGCGGACCTACTTGGGGAGCTATCCCGCTCTGGATATCCTGGATCAGGTCTTTCAGGTCATCAGCGAGCAGGAAGGGCTTGATGCAGCGAAGGAATTCCTTTACGCCGAACTAAGACGCAACGCGTCGATGTTGGGCTTGAAATCCTTGGTGGATGTCGAATTGAACTATGTTGCAGCCGAGCGCCGGCCGGATCTGGAAGCGATTCGTAGCCTGCTGCATGACAACACCAAGAAGCTCGCCATGTATCAATGCCAGCAATGCGGTTTTCGCGCGCGGCAATATTACTGGCATTGCCCAGGTTGCGCTGGCTGGGAAACCTATCCGCCCAAACTGGGGGGTGAAGGCAGTGCACATTAAATTCATATCATGACGGACAGTATGACACCTCATCACGATCCTAAAATCATTGTGCCGCTGGATTACGCGGATGCGGCCAATGCCTTGCAATTTGTCGCCCGTGTCGACCCTGCCCTGTGCCGCCTGAAGGTAGGCAAGGAGCTCTTCACGGCTGAGGGGCCACGTTTTGTCGAGCAGCTGATCGGCAAGGGGTTCGACATTTTTCTTGACCTCAAATTCCATGATATTCCCAATACCGTCGCCCAGGCTTGTAAAGCTGCCGCCGGACTGGGTGTGTGGATGGTGAATGTTCACGCTTTGGGTGGGCGGAAGATGATGGAGACCACGCGTGAGGCGTTGGCCAACGTGTCGCACCGCCCCTTGTTGATTGCCGTGACGGTATTGACCAGCATGGATGCTGTACAACTGGCGGAAGTTGGCTTGCCCGGGGATCCGGCAGCCATGGTAGCCCGTTTGGCCCAGTTGACCCAAGATTGTGGCCTGGATGGTGTGGTGTGTTCTGCGCAGGAAGCAGCACAGTTGAAGGCGCAGCATGGCGCAGATTTCAAACTGGTTACGCCAGGCATTCGCCCGAAAGATGCCAGCCTGGATGATCAATCCCGCGTGATGACGCCAGAAGAGGCCGTTCGCGTTGGCGCTGATTACCTGGTAATCGGTCGCCCCATTACCCGTTCTAATGATCCCCTCGCAACGCTGATGCGTATTCGCGATGCGATCGCAATGGCTTGAGTAAAGGAACCTCTCAATGAAAATCAGCATTATCGGTACCGGCTATGTCGGTTTGGTGACCGGCGCTTGTCTTGCCGAGATGGGCAACAATGTCTTGTGCCTGGATGTTGATCCACGCAAGATCGATATCCTGAACAAGGGTGGCATCCCGATTTATGAGCCGGGCCTGGAAGATATGGTCAAGCGCAATGTGGCTGCAGGTCGCTTGGCTTTCACCACCGATATACAGGCCAGTGTTGCCCACGGAACACTCCAGTTCATCGCCGTGGGTACACCGCCGGATGAAGATGGTTCTGCCGACTTACAATATGTGGTGGCGGCTGCCCGTAATATTGGCCGCCATATGGCGGATTACAAAGTCGTGGTCGATAAATCGACTGTACCGGTTGGTACGGCAGATCGTGTTCGTGAAGCCATTCGTGAGGAATTGCAACAGCGTGGAGCGCAAATCGATTACAGCGTTGTGTCCAACCCTGAGTTCCTGAAGGAAGGGGCGGCGGTGGAGGACTTCATGCGCCCAGACCGTGTGGTGATCGGTGCGGATGACGAACGTGCGCTGACATTGATGCGTAGCCTGTATCAGCCGTTCCAGCGCAACCATGAGCGTATCATCACTATGGATGTTCGTTCTGCCGAGTTGACCAAGTATGCTGCCAACGCGATGTTGGCGACCCGCATCAGCTTCATGAACGAGCTGGCCAATCTGGCGGAAGTCATGGGTGCTGATATCGAGCACGTCCGCAAGGGTATCGGCTCGGACCCGCGAATCGGCTACCACTTCCTTTACCCGGGTGTGGGGTATGGTGGTTCTTGCTTTCCGAAGGATGTACAGGCGTTGCAGCGTACTGCCAGCGAAAATGGCATTGATCTGCATGTGTTGAATGCAGTCGAACGTGTCAACGATGCTCAGAAATTCCGAGTACTGAACAAGTTGGAATCGCACTTTGATGGTGACCTTGCAGGCCATCATTTCGCGCTGTGGGGCTTGGCCTTCAAGCCCAATACCGATGATATGCGTGAGGCGCCCAGCTTGGTGATCATTCGTGGCTTGCTGGCACGTGGTGCCACGGTTACTGCCTATGACCCGATTGCTACCGACGAGGCACAACGTATTCTGGGTGGGCTGGAAGGTGTGCGCTATGCGAGTTCGCCAATGCACGCATTGGAAGGGGCGGATGCATTGGTGATCGTCACCGAATGGAAAGAGTTCCGCAGTCCAGATTTCCCTGGTATCAAAGCTGCGTTGAAGCACCCGTTGGTAATAGACGGCCGCAATATGTACGACCCAGCGTTGGTTCGTAGTTTCGGCTTGGAATACGATGCGATCGGGCGCAAGTAATCAACGGTCAGCCAATGGCCATGCCGGCGTTGTTGGCCTTGGGTGAAGATCCGGGCTTTCGTCGGGTAATCAGTATGAGGGAAACACAATGGATCGAGCCCAGATCAATCAGCTGAAATCCGCTATCCACGGCGCACGTATCCTGGTGGTGGGTGATGTGATGCTGGACCGTTACTGGTTTGGTGACGTCAATCGTATTTCACCAGAGGCACCGGTGCCGGTGGCACTGGTCAATCGCGCCGAAGAACGGGCGGGTGGTGCGGCAAATGTGGCCCGCAATGCGGCATCACTTGGCGCACAGGTAACGTTGTTGTCGGTGGTGGGCGATGACGAGGCGGGTACGGCATTGGTACGGTTGATGGAAAGCTCTGGCGTGAAAACCTCACTGCTGCGTGATCCTACCATCTCTACCATCATCAAGTTGCGCGTGATTGCCCGTCAACAGCAATTGATTCGGATCGATTTTGAAGCTCAGCCCAGCCACGAAGTACTGGCAGCCAAGTTGGGGGATTTCGAGGCTGCATTGCCTGACCATGATGTGGTGATCCTGTCTGATTATGGTAAGGGTGGGCTGACGCACGTCGAAACGATGATGAAGTTGGCACGGGCTGCTGGCAAAGTCGTTTTGGTCGACCCGAAAGGTGACGACTATCGTCGTTATCAAGGCGCCACCTTATTGACCCCCAATCGCAGTGAGTTCAAGCAGGTGGCTGGCAGCTGGCGAGATGAGGCCGAGTTGACCGAGAAAGCACAGGCACTGCGTCAGCAACTGTCGCTGGAGGCTTTGCTGGTCACCCGCAGTGAGGAGGGTATGAGCCTGTATCGCGATGACAGTGCGTTGCATGAACCGACGCAGGCCCGTGAGGTCTATGACGTGTCTGGCGCGGGGGATACGGTTATCGCTACATTGGGTGTGATGCTAGGTGCAGGCCTGCCGATGCCGGAAGCCGTACGCTGGTCCAACCGGGCGGCCGGGATTGTCGTGGGTAAGTTGGGTACGGCAGTGGTGCAGCAGGACGAGTTGTTCGCCTGAAATGCGTGGGTATACCCGCCAACATGACATCAAGACGCGGTATTGCTACGGGATGCCGTGTCGTTTTCATTCTGAGTTCCAACGGGCCGGGTTGGCCCGGCATCATCAGAGCCAGTCATCTACACTGACTCACGGAGGTATTGCATGACCATTATCGTCACCGGCGCTGCCGGATTCATTGGTTCCAATCTGGTCAAGGCGCTGAATGAGCGCGGTCAGACCGACATCATTGCAGTGGACAATCTCAAGCGCGCCGACAAGTTCAAGAATCTGATTGACTGCGAGATTGCTGATTACCTGAGCAAGGAAGATTTCATCGAGCTGTTCCTTGATGGTGCGTTTGACGGAAATGTGGATGCCATTCTGCATCAAGGTGCGTGTTCCGACACCATGGAAACCGATGGCAAGTACATGATGGACAACAATTACCGCTACACGCTGGATTTGTTTGAATACTGTCAGGCTGAAGATATTCCTTTCCTGTATGCCTCTAGTGCTGCGACTTACGGTGCAGGTCGTGTTTTCCGCGAATCACGTGAATTTGAAGGGCCGCTGAACATCTATGGCTATTCCAAATTCCTGTTTGATCAGGTTGTGCGTCGTCGTTGGGATGATTTGACCAGCCAGGTAGTCGGTTTCCGCTATTTCAATGTCTATGGCCCACGCGAACAACACAAGGGGCGCATGGCATCGGTTGCCTTTCACCATTTCAATCAGTATCGCGATACGGGTCGGGTCAGGCTGTTTGAAGGGTGTGACGGCTATGGTCATGGCGAACAGCGTCGCGACTTTGTCTCGGTGGAAGATGTGGTCAAGGTCAACCTATACTTCCTCGACAACCCGGATAAATCCGGTATTTTCAATCTAGGCACTGGAAACGCGCAGAGCTTCAATGACGTTGCGGTGGCATCGGTCAATGCTTGCCGTGCGGCGGAAGGTAAGGAAGCGCTGGGACTGGTGGAACTGGTTGAGCAAGGATTGCTGGAATACATTGATTTCCCTGAGGCGCTCAGGGGTAAATATCAAAGTTTCACCCAGGCGGACATCACGGCATTGCGCAACGCTGGCTACGATCAGCCTTTCCTGAGTGTGGAAGAGGGTGTGTCGCGCTACGCACAATGGATGCTCTCCCGTGCTTGATAGGCTGGTGGTAGCAAGTGGCAGTGTGAGTATTGTTTGCGAATATGCAAAACTCACCTTGTTGCGTTGCAATAACTGCTAGAATCGTGCTCAGGATTGCGGACGGCCGGCAAGGTGTTTGCCGGCCGTCTTGTTTTGAGCAGGAGCCATATCATGTCGACACTTCCATTGCCGGTCATCAATCAAGCGCTGTTTGATTCGGTCGCCCGGTGGTTCACTGAAATTCCCCACTCCAAAACCATTGGCCTGCAATATGTGCAAGGCGAGCGAGGTCGCGCCACGATGAAAATCGATTATCGTGTCGATCTGGTCGGTAACCCGAAAACAGGTGTGGTGCATGGTGGGGTGATCACCTCGTTGATCGATACGACCAGCGGCTTGGCTGTCTTTTCGCATTTGCCAGATTCAGAAGCCATTGCGACCCTGGACTTGCGGATTGACTACCTGCAATCGGCCATTCCGGGGCAGGCCATCTACTGTACGGCGGAATGTTATCGATTGACCAAAAATGTAGCGTTCACCCGTGCTACTGCCTATCAGGAAGGGCAGGAACAGCCTATTGCCTACAGTGTGGGTACCTTCATGCGCGATTCCAGCGCTGCAACCATCAAGTGAGGCTGTCATGAATTTGATTGATAAACTGATGGCAGCCAAGAGCAGCAACGATTATTCGGGTATTATCGAGCTGATCCCCTACGCGAAATTGCTTGGGGTGAAAATGGATGAGCGTGATGGCAACCCGTTTTTTACGCTGCCTTTCAATCAGGCCAACATTGGGAATGCCATGTTGCCGGCGCTGCATGGCGGTGCAATTGGCGGATTCCTGGAAAATGCTGCATTGCTGCAATTGATGTGGGCACGTGAATCCAATGAGATCCCGAAGACAGTGGATTTCTCGCTGGATTATCTGCGCCCGGGCAAGGCGCAGGATCTGTTCGCCGTTTGCGATATCACCAAGCAAGGTAAGCGGGTGGCGAATGTGCTGATGACTGCTTGGCAGGAGGATCGAGATAAGCCGGTTGCCGTGGCGCGTGCACATTTTCTGTTGGTCTAGTTGCCAGTTGCGTGGTCTGCTAATCGAACCCTGAGATAAAGGAAACTGACGAATGATATGGTGGCGCGGAGTGCTGGTGGTAATGATGGCGTGTCAATTGAATGTGGCGCAGGCAGAAGAAGCGCCACCAGCTGTCACGCGTGAAACCGTGCGTGCCTTGATCCAGCGTTTTGAATTCGGAGGCCAGTTACAGCAGATGATGGCCGCCATCGTGCAACAGACACAGACCACGCTACCCCAGGTCGCAAATGACTGGATTGATCAGCGTCCCTATTGGGACTATGAGAAAAAGCAGCAGCGTCGTGCGCAGTTGAAGCAGGAGCAGGCCAAGTTGGCTCAGGCCTTTGCTGACGAGGTCAAGCAACTGGATTTGTCTGATGTGATGGAACGTAACTTGCTAGCCGTGTCTGGTAACTATGTCAGCGAATCAGATCTCAAGGCGATGTTGGAGACGGGCAAAGCAGCAGAAATGTTTTCGAGCACGCCATTGCCGGCTATGCTGAGTGAGGCCATGCAGCGTACGTTGAAGCAAGTGATGCCCATGATCGCAGCAACCCGGGATCGTGTGATCGAGCAGCAATTGAACTGATGTGGCAACCGGGCGTCTCAATTGGCACTTATTGTTGCAATCTGGGAAGAAGACAGTCCGGATTCCTATTTCGTACTGCAATGTGCTGATCATTCAAGACTGACGGAAGTTGCGTGAAAATCAGGTGCTTTCGAGATGATCCGCACTTTGGGGTATCCCGAATCATGAACAAAAACCATAGATGGAGAAATGAATGAAATCGGTTCAAGTGATGTGTGCCGCCCTGTTGGGCGCCGCCTTGATGAGCCCTGTGATGGCTGCAGATGCGCCGTTGTCGGCGGAAAAGCGCAAAGCCGCCCAGGAACTGCTGGCGACGCTGGACGTCAAGCGATCCACGTCGCAATTGAAGGAACTGATGTTCCGCCAGTGGATGGTTGCTGCTTCATCGGCAGCGCCACGTGCCATCAAGGAAGACAAGTCGCTGACTGAAGAACAGAAAAAGAAGCTGATGAACAATGGCGAAAAAGTCATGAAGGTCATGGGTGATGACTTCAAGGCTGCGCTGGACAAAGTCGACATGAACAAAATCCTTGAGAATGCCGCATCGGAAGCCTATGCCAAGAATCTGACTGAGCAGGAAATGCGCGAGATTGCAGCATTCAACAGCACTGCGACAGGTAAAAAGCTGCAACAGTTGCAGCCACAGATTTCTGCTGATGCCATGAAGCTGGCAACCGAACGTGCTGCAGAGCAACTGCGTGGTGCCAAGCAAACCTCGTTTGCAGATATGGTTAAAAAGATCGACAAGTAAGTCAACTTGGCAGGCTAGCCATGGCGTCCGCGTTGTGGGTGCGCCAGTGCCGCCCTGTAGTTTTGGGGCGGCGCTTTGTTTTTGAGGTTTTGAATCGTCTGGCGATTGGCAGTAAGCCGTGAATGCTGGTCGTTTTTTGGTTGGATAGAGCAAAGAGGTCGTCGTGAGCATGGTGTATAACTTTTCGGCAGGCCCGGCGGTACTGCCTAAGGAAGTCTTGTTACAGACCCAGCAAGAGTTGCTGGATTGGCATGGTTCTGGCATGTCGGTGATGGAGATGAGTCATCGTGGCCCTGAATTCACTCAGATCATTCAGGAAGCTGAAGCTGACCTGCGTGAGTTGATGGCGATCCCGGCCAACTACAAGGTGTTATTTCTGCAGGGCGGGGCGACTACACAGTTTTCGGCAATTCCGATGAATTTGATCGGCCGCACGGGTAAGGCAGATTACGTTCACACTGGGCATTGGTCCAAAGGCGCCATCAACGAGGCCAAGCGCTACGGTGATATCCACCTGGCTGCCAGTGGTGAGGATCGCCATTTCACTTATATCCCGGATCCGGCAACCTGGCAGGTGCGGCCAGATGCGGCTTACTTGCATTACACGCCAAACGAGACGATCGGTGGTGTGGAGTACCAGTTTGTACCTGAAGTTGGTGACATTCCATTGGTGGCCGATATGTCATCCAATATCCTGTCACGTTCGGTCGATGTTTCCAAATTCGGTTTGATCTATGCGGGGGCACAAAAGAATATCGGTCCTTCCGGGTTGGTGATCGTGATTGTCCGTGAAGATCTGCTTGGCCATGCTTTGCCATCTACGCCGAAGCTGATGGACTACAAGCTGGTGGCGGACAACGATTCCATGCTGAATACCCCGGCAACCTTTGCAGTGTATGTTGCGGGGTTGATCTTCAAATGGTTGAAGGTCAAAGGCGGGGTGGCGGGTATTGAGCAATTGAATATTGCCAAGGCAAACAAGGTATATGAGGCAATCGACCAAAGTGGTGGGTTCTATCGTAACCCGGTCGCGTTGGATTGCCGTTCTCGCATGAATATTCCGTTCGTATTGCAGGATGATGCACTCAACGCACCCTTTCTCAAGGCGGCGGCAGAGCGTCACTTGTTACAGCTCAAAGGGCACAAGTCTGTTGGCGGCATGCGGGCATCCATTTACAATGCGATGCCGATGGCTGGCGTGGATGCGTTAATCGATTTTATGCGTGAATTTGCTGCGCGACACGCATGATGCCGATCTCAATCGACTTGCTACCTGCCTTCGTGATGGGCGTATTGGCACTGGCTATCGTTCTTGGGCCTGATCTGGCGTAGATTGGCGCGTATTCGGTTACCTACAGGCGCCATACAGGTTTGCTGTGTGTATTGGGCATCGTGCTGTCAGGTGTGTTGCAAACATTATTGATTGCTGCAGGACTGGGTAAGTTGTTGCAAACCATACCTGCCTTGGTCGTGGCGGTTAAGGTGGTGGGTGCCGTTTATCTTGCATAGCTAGGATTTACCGCATTACGAGCAGCCTGGAATGGGCTGGTAATTCGTACCATCCTGCCATCAGTCAAGGTGAGTGCCGATCACGCCGTCATCGTATGTGCTTGCCTTGGTAATTTGATGAGCCCCAAGGCGTTATTGTTCTTCAGCTTGTTCCTGCCGCAACAAGGCCCGGTCGCGTTGTAACTGGCAACCTGGAGCTTGTTGCTGACCAGTATTGCAGTTGCAGTGAATGTGGTCTTTGTATTACTGGTCACAGAACTGGGCTGACACATGGGGATACGTGTGGCGGCTGGCCGGTTTGGGCAAAGGATTGCTGGGTATCGTCTTCATTTCATTGGCGGCCCGTATTGCGATGGCAGAGCCGGGTCGTTGAATGTTCATGCGAGATTTGACGCCGCTCTCAGCTTGCTTGCGGTGTTAAACCTTGTTATTGTCCGACAATCTATCGCTTGATTTGATTGTGGGGCAGGCTGTGACAATTGCACACTGGTGTATCCTGATTACGGCATTCATGCCGATTTTTTGGGTTGGTTTGGCCAAAGGGCAGCGTACCTATAACAATCGAGCCCCGCGGGTGTATCTGGATCAGCTGGAAGGCTGGCGCCAACGGGCGGTCTGGGCGCAGCAGAATTCATGGGAGGCGCTGGCATTGTTTGCACCTGCCGTGCTGGTGGCGCAACAGGCGCATGCCTCGCAGGATCGGGTGGATACCCTGGCCGTGGCATTTTTGATGCTACGGCTGATATACGGTATTTGCTATTTGGCTGACTGGCAGGCAATGCGGTCGCTGGTCTGGTTTGGTGGGATTGGCTGTACCGTGGCAATATTTGTTGCCGGTGCCTGATTGTCGATTGCTTCCCAATATTAGCATTGCCACACTTGAGCGTAAGCCGCGCCAGAGTTATCATGTAAGCTTGACTGATAATTTAATCAGTTGTTGGCATGCTATGTGATAAGTTCTACTTTTCCGTTTTTGGCAAGCCTTCCGATAATGCATTCTGGTATGTAGATTGCAGTGCATTGCGGGTGTAATAAAAAATTTCATTTAAAGCTGTTATTTTTTACAGTTTCCGTTCTATAATCCCGCTTGGAATTTCAATGCTGACCTTAAGCAGGGAATCAAGACAATGGAACGCTTAACCGCTCGTCAACAAGTCGTCCTCGACTTCATTCGCGATTACATTCGTGAAAACGGTAGTCCCCCAACCTTTGCCGATATCGCTGAAGGCCTGGGTTTCCGCTCTATCAATGCCGCTGTGGATCACGTCAAGGCATTGGTCAAGAAAAATGTCATTGAGTTGCAGGCCGGTGTGGCACGTGGCATTCGCCTGAAGGATGAAGCCAAGCAAGATGGCTTGCCTGTCATCGGCCGGGTGGCAGCGGGTTCGCCTATTCTGGCCCAGGAACACGTCGAACACCACTATCTGGTTGACCCTAATCTGTTTTCGATGCCTGCTGATTATCTGCTCCGTGTTCGCGGCAACAGTATGATCAATGCCGGTATTCTGGATGGTGATCTGATTGCAGTGCATCGTACACAAAGCGTACGTGAGGGGCAGATCATCATTGCGCGTTTGCAGGATGATGTCACTGTCAAACGCTTTCACCGCAATGGGGAGGTGGTCGAGCTGATTGCCGAAAACCCGGAATATCCACCAATTGTGGTAGACCCGCGCCGAGAAGTATTGGATATCGAAGGGCTCTGCGTCGGCGTGATCCGCTCAGTGCAGTAAGCAGATGATTCGCGCAAGGCGGACAGTAAGGAAGAATCTGACCTGACTGTTCGCTTTTTTGCTTTTTGCGCTGCTCAATTGACGGAATCGCCAGTTCAGCCGGCTGTATCTGCTGCGATTTCCAGGCTGTTTTTCGTGAGGATCGGGGAAAATTCGTCAAAAGGTCTGGGAGCGGCAATCCAGTATCCTTGAGCATAATCTACATGTAGTGCTTTCAGTACGTTGAAGACAGCGTCAGAGTCCACATATTCAGCAATGGTCTTGAGCCCCATCAGGTGACTGATTTCGTTGATTGAAGAGACCATGGCACGGCTGATTGGATCATGGGCAATGTCGCGTACAAATACGCCATCAATTTTGACATAGTCTACCGGCAGCTGTTTCAAGTAGCCCATCGAAGATACGCCACTACCAAAATCGTCCAATGAGAACCGGCAACCCAGTTTGCGCAATCGCTGCATCAGGTCCACTGCCTGTGGCAGATTGATGATGGCAGCAGTTTCGGTGATTTCGAAGCAGATGCGGGCCGGCTGAATGGCATGTTGTTCAATGTGAGACAAAATGAAGTCGAACAGTTCGCCATCGCCAAGCGACATGCCCGATAGATTGACCGCGCAGGTGGTAGGCATGATCCGGCCGGTTGTCTGCCAGTTGCCCAATTGCTGGAACACATTGGCAACGACCCAGCGGTCCAGGGTTGGCATCAGGTTATAACGTTCAGCTGCCGGAATGAAGGCCATCGGAGAGATGATTGAGCCACTCGGGTCGGCAATACGCAACAGGACTTCAATGTGATCAATGGAGGCATGGTGCGTTACATCCATGATTGGTTGGTAGTAAAGTCGCAAGTGATGGCAATCCAGCGCATGGTTGATGCGACTGATCCAATGCATTTCACCGTGGCGCCGCTGAATGTCGGCATCGCTGGCCTGATGGATCTGTATGCGGTTGCGACCGTTGTCCTTGGCGCTGTAACAGGCGGCATCAGCATGAGCCAATACTTGTTGGAGGTCGGCTGTTTCACGTGTGATCGCGGCCAGGCCTACACTGGCACCGACACCAAATGATTTGCCTTCCCAACTGAAACGGAAGCGATTGATGGTGTCCAGCAGATCTGTAGACAGATTGAAGGCATCCTCGATTCGGGTGTGCTCCATCAGCAGACCAAATTCGTCACCGCCCAACCTTGCCAAGACTGCCTGATCAGGGACGTGCTGCTCCAGCACCATGGATAGCTGCCTGAGTAGTGCGTCACCAGCGGCGTGGCCACACGTATCGTTCACGACCTTGAACTGATCCAAATCCAGATAGCCAATGGCGTGCATCGATCCATGTTCCTGAGCATAGGTGATGGCTTGTGCCACCCGTCGTTCAAATTCGGCACGATTGATCAGGCCGGTGAGTGCATCGTGGCAAGCCTGATGACGAAGTTGGCTGGTGGCGTGACGAATTCGCTCTTGCAAGTGTTCCTGTGCTGATTCAATGGCATTGGCCATGCGATTGAAACCTTGCTCCAGTACGCCCAGTTCTCCAGGCGATATACAATGGACTCGTTCATCCAGTTTGCCCGCGCCAAAACGTTTGACCGCACGTGACAGTGCACGTACTGGCTGGCGGAAGCCTTTGGACAGGCGCCAGGCCAATGCACAGCAAAGTAGAATTCCACCTATGCCGATCAATACGGAATGGCGGATCATCTCCTGACGCCGTTCGATCATGTTGCGCTGTGTCAACACCACCTCCACTTCGCCGATACGATGACTTTGACTGCTACCTTGATTGGAGAAGTCATCTAGTGTGATTTCGACATGCTCGATGGTGGCAACGTAGCGAGCGATCGGTTCATCTGATGTTGGTTTGCGCCGCCAGATGCCAGCCAGCTCATGGCCCTGGTGATCCCGAACGCTTATCGACACCACATCGGTTGCTTGCGCAGCAGAGCGAAGCAACTCATCCAGAATGGCGACGTTGCCAGACAGGACGCCATATTCACAAGCTGGCGCCAGATTATTGGCCAGTTGGGTGCCACGATCTCGCAGCGACTGGCGCAGATCATTGAGCTGGGTGCTGAGTGAGTGTGTGGTCAGCAGGATACCTAGCAGCAACATGGGTGCCACCATGGTGGCAATCAATCGGGGCAGAAAGCCATTCAGCAGTCTCATTCTTCCCCCAGTTCCTGGCGTAACCGATCCATCAGTAATGGAATCGGATCAATATCGATATCCAGCGCCCGTGCAACTTGATCGTTGACGTTCACGGAATAGTACTGTGGGTATTGCGGTGGTGGCAGGTTGGTTTTGCTGGCTAGTACCCGCCCGGCGATTTCGCCTGCCTGCTGGCCAATCTGGCTGGGTGTTGAATAAATTGAGCATAACGCACCAGCTCGGGTAAAGGTGCTGGAGAAGCCAATGATTGGTACGCGGCGGCGAAAAGCCGTCAGGATGACCAACTCTGCCGTTCGTGGCGTATAGACTTTGTTGTCCGGGATTGCAAGCAGTGCTTGGGCATCCGATAGAATACGCTGCATGGATGGCATCAGATCGCGCTCGTTCATGACTGGCTCGACGGCAATCGATACGCCGCTGCGTGGATTGCTGGAGAACGTTTTACGCTGCGTCATGGTGTCCAGGCTGCTTAATACTGCTACCCGTTCCAGTTTGGGGATGGTCAGTCTGGCCAGTGTCAGAAAGCGGTCAAAAGGTTGGTCGAGGTAGATGGCGCTTCGGTTACGTATTTCTGCTGGCGTTTTGCCGGCAAGCATTTTTTCATAGGTACTGCGCGGCACCAGTACAGCCAGATGCATGCCGCGATAGCTATTTTGCAGCATTGCCTCTGTGGCGGTTACGCCGAGTGTGACAATCAGGCGTGGGGGCTGACGGGTCAGCATGTCGGTCGCTTGCAGGCGAGAAAGGGTAACGATTTCTGTTTTTTCCAGCCGCTTGGTCAGGCTGGAACGAAATGCGCCCATTAATTCCTGATAGGGTGCCGTGTCGTCGCTACTGATCAAGAGTACATCGGGTGCGGCTCGTACTGCACTCAGGATGCCGAGCCAGGCCAGCAGGGCCAGTAACAGGCGCAGGTCAGGGAGCATCAATAGTCCAGGCTAAGTGTGACCGCTGTGGTTCGGCGGGCCAAATTATCTTTGAAGAAGTCCATGTGGCGGCTATCGGTCAGGTTCTGTACGGACATGGCCAGTTTTCCATTCAGCCGGGCGATTCGGGCCGAGTAGCTCACGCTTGCATCCCAGCGATGGATATCGCGAATCCGATCTCCTTCCCACATCCAGACCATCTTGCCGACACGAAAGTAGCTGAGATGACCGGTAATCGGGCCGTGTCGCCAGCCCACCGCACCGGTAAACGTGTAATGTGGCACCGACTCCGTCAGTTCATCTGGTGTGCTGTCGGACAAGGCGCGAGTCAGATTGCGCGCATAACTGGCACGCAGGTCGACTGATTGGATGGGCAGCCAGGCCAGCTGTATATCGGCCCCCCGGACACGAATACCCGATTCGTTGCGAAAGTAATTAGGCTGGTTGCGATCCGCCCGCTTGGTTAGATTGACCAGTTGATCAATCCGATCATCAAATAGTCGGATATCTACGTTCAGCCGTTTGTCGGGCCACTGCAGCAAATAGCCGATGTCACGACTGCGGATGCGTTCAGTGCTGAGATTCTGGTCGGTCAGAATGAAGCGAATGCGCGTATCGTTGATCTGGATGCTAAAGTCTCCACGTTGTTCAAACAAAGCTGGGTTCCGCGTGGCGCGGGATTCGCTGAATCGAAACGTATGTCCGCGCCAGGGCTGCAGATTCAGGGCCACACGGGGAGACGTGCTGTTACCAGCCAATCGGTCTCGCTCAGTCATCAACCCTGCATGCAACGACCAGAATGGGTTGGGCTGCCAGACAGCATCTGCAAAGCCGCGTCGAAGTTGGTTGCTGACTTTGCTGCTGGGGCCGGAAATATAGCCGGTCGCACGTACCAATTCATTGCGCAAACTGCCACCCCAAGCCAAACGTAGGCTGGACAACGGGCTCAGCGTGTGGGCCAGTTCCAGCTCCGAGCGTGTTTCCTGATCCAGATTGGCGGTGATCTCATATTGTTGTGGTGGAATGGGGCCAATTGCGATGGGTAGTGTATGAGTCTGTTTGCGGAAATGCCGGTTCTGGGTGTAGGCCTGTAAATTGATTGCACTATCGTCACCAAGCTGATGTACCCATTGAATCTGGCCAACATAGCTACGGTGATATTCGTGATGTGGTGTGTTAATTGCCTCATTCTCGAAGCCAGCTTCCCGCTTGCCATCTATCAAACCACCATGCAGGGCGAGTGTATCCTGATCGCTAAGACGGATGTCTGCCCTCGTGGAGAGGTAGCGGTAATGTCTGCTATCCCGTACCTTGTCAAAACCGTCATCCATATCGCGCGCCAGCGTGACTCGATAAAACACATTGGTAGCTTGCCCGCCATAGCGAAATGACTGCCGCTGATACTGACCCACTGTACTTGCAGCCGACCAGCCTTGTGTTTCGGTGGCATGGCGCGTGATGATGCTGATGACACCCAGAAAGGCATTTGCGCCATGGGTGGCGGCATTGGGGCCGCGTACCACTTCAATCCTGTCGATGTCCTGTATGGTTAAAGGCAAATCAATCCAATCCACGCCACCAAACATCGGAGAATAGACAGGGCGGCCATCAACCAATATCTGCATGCGTCGCGCGTATTGATCACCCAGGCCGTGATAACTGGCAGCAGGTTGGTTGCCATCCAGGTTCCCGACAATCATGCCCGGCACTAATCGGAGGATGTCAGGTAGCTGACGCAACCCAGCGCGTTCCAGTTGTTCGCGATCAATTACGGTGATGGCGGCAGGTACATGTTCAATGGGTTGAACCAAGCGTGATGCAGATAAAACAGGTGGTAGATTGAATAGGAAATCCTGTTCCGACAACGGCTTCTCTTCACTGGCATCGGCGTAAGGCGCGGCAAGCACCAAACCAACGGCGGTAAACAGGCGCAGCGCTAAGGTCATGTCGTCGTATGCCGCCAGGGATGCGGTACCTTATTATTGTGAATGTTGTGATTCTAGCATTGCGTTTCGCGAATGCGCACGTCACGCACCGCTAGGCCTTGCTCTTCTTGATTACAGCGAGTTCATTTCTGGCAATTCGCTGTGCTAGGCCAGATGCTGACGTTGTCCGTAAATGTGCCTATAAACATATAATGGGGTGGCAACAGGCAGAAGGATGAGCGTGAATCGAAACTGGATGGCAGGTCTGCTGCTTGGTTTGGCCCTGCAATCGATTGCCGCGACTGGGAAGCAATCCATCAACCTGATCTTCGTCGATGTGGATTCCACTCCCTTCCTGGTTGGACGCGGAGATCGTGTGGCCAATCCACCGGGATTGGCGGTGGAATTGATCCAGCAGGCTGTTGCTGCCGCAGGTTATCAGTTGCAGTTGCAACGCCTTCCCCAATTGCGAATGTTAAGGGCGTTGGAAGAAGGTAAGGTCGATGGTGCGTTCATCTTTTCCTATACCCCTGAACGAGCGCAGCTCTATGTCTATCCAATGATAGAAGGGCAGCCGGACCCAAATTTCCGAGTTACGCATATCAGCTATCGCCTGTATCGATTAAAAGGAAGTCGCGTTACCTGGGACGGGCAGAAATTCGAAGGAATGGCGCATCCTGTAGGTGTCAATACCGGCTGGGTGATGGCCAATACACTGCGTGACAAGGGCTTGGCTGTGGACGATGGTGGGCGAGGCTATCCGGAAAATTTCAGCAAGCTCAAACTAGGTCGGATTTCAGCCTATGCCACGCTGGAGCCTTCTGCGGAAAGCTATCTGAAAAGCACAGGTATGGCCGATCAATTTGAGAAAGTCGGTCCGCCACTGCAGGATAAGGACTACTTTCTGCTATTCAGCAAACGGTTCATGAGTGAATCACCTGATGTGGCCAGACGAATCTGGCAAATGCTTGCACAGGTTAGAGAAAAGCAGGAGGCTGCACTGTTCCAGAAGTATGAGGACGTGGCGCCCCAGTAAGATGTGGAAGGGGACGATGTGGCAAGCGGCCCGATTGGTGGTGAATGATATAGTTCCAAATTTGCCATCTTTTCAGGAAGGCCGATATGACAACACAGCCTGATCTGTCACCGCATCAAGACTTGATTATGCAGGCACAACTGGCTGGGATGTTCCGGTCACTTGCATCGCAACCAGTCCATACGCTTGAAGATTGCCTGCGCGTGTTTGATGCATTGCATCAACACGTGGTAGCCACGCTCTGGGTCGAATATACCTCGGCGCCGGATGAGAAGCATATCCATCATTTATTGGTCGATGCAGATGTATTGACCCGCCAGCACTTTGCCCCTTGGTTGATGTCCATATTACAAGCCACGCTGAACGCCATCAATCAGGGCAAGAGTGACGTGTATTCAATCTGTCTGGTCTGTGGCGCGCTGAATGTACTGAACACCTTGGCTAGTCTATTGTATGACCCGGAAGACGACGATCAATTGCAGTTGGATGAACTCGTCGTGGAAGAGGAGGTCTTCAGGGATTGGTGGGAAGCGGCATTGTTGATGCTGGATCAGCCCAGCCCATTTGCTCCGGAGCCAGATGCTGCCGATGTGCAGGATAGGGAGACCAATACGGTGGGACAAGCAGCATTTTATGCAATGAGTCCACTGGCCAAGCTGGAGTGTGTCGCTGCTGTGTTACAAGATGCAGATATCGAGGTGGCTGACCCTGACCTGGCTACCTATGTGGCGTTGGATAAATCACAGGTGTTCGGACTTGGCTGTGTAATGGCGTTGCTGGTGCCAGACCGTTGTGGCGTATGTTTGATCAAGCCGTTTGAAGATGGCATCGAGATTGATTCACGTGAATATTACGCCGACTTATGGCGGCATGCGTCAATTGTGGCGGGTTGGCAGATTGATGATATGTCGGTGGTCGTGGATGACGAGCTGGCTGGGGCCTCAATCAATATCCAATTCATGGCGTTTGGTCATTTGCATCAGTGGCACTACCACTGTGATGGTGCGGATATGGATGGCCGTTGGTTTGCTGATGTACATGGTTTCGCCAAGACCTATCTGTCAGGTCGTTTTCTGTTTGATCAGCTTGCTAATGGGCAGATCGGTTACGCCTATCTACCCATTACTGTTGCACAGAGATTGGCCAGATTGGTGTCGTGACCTGATAGGCTACTGATCCCAACCCCGGCGTGCCTGCCCTTGAGCGGTGTCCAAGAGGCAGGCCCTGCCTTATTTATAGCAATGGAAGAAATTCAAACCATATTTGCCTTTTTCAACGGTAGGTAGTGCATAGTGTTTAACCAACTTGGTAGTCAATAGTCCCACCCATTTTCCTTCCAGTGATTGATATTCCTCCTGAAAGCTTTTGAAATCCTCCAGCTTGAATAGATTGAGCCCGGGAATAATCGTATCGGCAGTAACGTCGCGTAATGTGCAGCGCTTGAATCCAGCTGTAGCCATCAATGGTTCATATAGTGAATTCTGCATGATATTGAATGTTCCATATTGACACATGACAAGATAGCGTGTGAAGTAATTGCACGGCTGCTTTAATACATAATCCGAAATTGCGAAAATGCCATTCTCTTTTAGTAATTTAAGCAATTTCTTGAGCAGTTTCTCTTTTTGGTCAATGAAATAGAAGCATTCGACAGAGAATGCATGATCAAACGAGGCATCCGGGTAGTTCATTTCTACCGCATCAATACATTCAAAAGTAATCAGGTGATCAAGCCCTTCCTCTCTGACATAGCGACGGGCTGTTTCAATATTCTCATGTGACAGATCCACACCATGGACTCGGCAGCCATGCTTTCTCGCCAGCCAGATCGCATTTGAGCCAACCCCGCAGCCGATGTCCAGGATACGATGTTCAGGTTGGATATCCAGTGGGTGAAGCAGTTCTGCCAGATATTGTTCCTGGGCCTGATTGAACAAGCCGACAAAGAAGTCATCAATCACTTTGCTGAAGGAATAGTGAAATTGCCCATTCTCCGGGTTGGCTTTACCGTTGAAGGTGATTCGATCTTCATACTCCAGGCCGGTGAAAAATCCCTGATGGATATGGCGGCTTGCCGTAAAGTGCTTGTTGAGTACTTTCCTGTAATTTTCATTGTTGTAAATCAAACTTCCGGCGCTTTCCATACAAACCTCCGTAAACTGATTGACGAACAGGTAATGCAGGTTGAGCCCATCAGAGTATTCATCGAATTAGGGCTCTATGCAACTTGACCCTTCTGGTTAAATGGAATTTATTCGTAATATTTCCATTTGTTTCAAACGGGAAGCGTATTGATATTGATTTAGGATGCCGGCGAGAATTCTAATCCATCAAGTATTAATTGCCCAACTCGTTAACTAATAGGAAAAGGCCGCATATGCGGCCTTTGAATATTGTATTAAGCGAATTACTAAGTGGGATCAATCTTTCATGCGTCTTATATCTGACCTAGAAACCAATTGACGATATAAAAATGATCATCAAATAGCTGATCTTCCATGCGATTGAATTCGAATAGTGGGACCCATTTTGCTTTGTCAGCATCATCCGACCCTTTTACTTTCGGCAGGCCTTCCTGGGTCGGTGGCAATTCAATCAGGAATGCGTGCGTAATGGTTCTGCCCCGCAGGCTACGCTTGGGGTGGTCGAATACGCGTGACGAGCGAATCGACCCGGCCAGGACAGGGCCGGGTACTTTCAGCTTGGTTTCTTCTCGAAGCTCACGAATGGCGGCATCGCGGATACGTTCATTCTGATCGACGAAGCCGCCTGGCAACGCCCACAAACCCTTGCCTGGTTGTGTCCGGCGGCGTACCAGTAGAATGTGCCCGGAATAGACGACCATGGCATCGACCGTGACGAATGTGGGCGGGTAGGGTGCACGAGCCCAACTGCGCTTGTAGTCTTGAATGTAGGCATATTCGGTGGCGAGATTCTGATAGTGTTCAGTGTCTCGAAATTGTCGCAGGTAATCGTGCACGGGTGGTGGCATTTGCTCCGCATCGTATGCGGCTTGACAAGTGGGGTGGGAATCGAAATATCGATAACGGATGTCGGCAGATATGATGCCAGGTAAATCCGGCATCTGAACCTGTCGCCATTGAGGAAAGAATTCCAGATAGTAACTGTCCTGGCTACGGCCGCCGCTGACCATGCCAATACGATATTCCGCCGGGCGTGACGACAGGTTGACCGTATCGACGGCAATGACCTTGTCTACGGTACTTTGTACTTCTCCAACCCATTGCTGGTCGTTATACATCCGATCGGAAATGCCGACAATGTAGACGCGGGTCTGATCCTCAGGTGGCAGGCAAGCGCGGATCAGATGTTCGCGCTCCTGGAAAGTCCATGGATTCTCAAAAGTTCGAGCACCGCGTGCTGAGCCGACGATAACGATGACCTTGTCAGCCTGACCAAGTGCGTGGCGAATGGTTTGCAGATGGCCACGGTGAAAAGGCTGAAAGCGGCCAATGAAGATCAGGTAGTCGAATTGGGCCATGTTCGTATCGGAAAAAATGCGCGATCAATGCCTGCATTCGCATTTGGGCGAACTCAGACTCCCAGAAACCAGAAAGCGACCTATCGGTCGCTTTGGCATTATGCGTAATAGCGTTTGGAAAATTCCAGCATGCGCTCAATCGGCAGTCGAGCCGCATCCATCTGTGCATCTGTCAGGTAATCGATGCAAATGCCTTCGCCTTGTTGTGCACGCTTGACCGCTTCAATGGTGTTGAGCTTCATGTATGGACAGGAATTGCACTGGCAACCTGCGTAAATTGGAGCTTGGCGGATATCCAGTTCTGGACGTACTTGCTTCATGTTGTAGAGGATGCCGTCCTCGGTTGCCACAAAGATCACGCCATTAGGGGCTTTGTCATAGGCCTTGACCCAGTTCAGCATACCGGACGTGGAGCCTACATAATCAGCGCGTTGCAACACCGGCAGTGGGCTTTCCGGGTGTGCGATCAGGAAGTAGGGGGTGTCGCCAACCGCTGCAAAACCGGTATTGAGTGCCTCTTCATTGAATTTGTCGTGTACTTCGCACACGGCGGACCAGAGTGGCATGTCATAACCATACTGGAAGTTGAGATAGGCACCCATGTTGCGATCAGGTGAGAAGATGACTTTTTTGCCCGTGGCATACAGGTCGGCGATCAGGTCGTCGACATTGCGGCTGGTGCAAATCCAGTCTGCCAGCGCTTTATGCTCTGCAGACGAATTGATATAGGCTACATGGACATGATCTGGATACTGTTCCCGCCAGGCCTTGAGGGCAGTTACATCGGTTTGCGTCACAAGCGAACAGGTGGACCCACGATCCGGCAGGATCACTTCGGCATGCGGATTGAGAATTTTGGCAGTTTCAGCCATGAAGCGTACACCGGCAAACACAATGGTATCGGCTTCGGCATCACGGGCATAAAGGGAGAGCTCAAGACTGTCGCCTACTTTATCCGCCATTTGCTGTATTTCGGGCGTGCAATAATAATGGGCGAGTGTGACCACTTTCTTGGTCATAGGAAATCCTCCTATATCAGTGGCTTGCGATCCTAACTCGCAAGCAGGTATGCATCAGTTGTCGATCAGTTGCGTCGCTGCCACGGAATCCCCGTGTTGGGTTGCAGCTAGGCATCGGCAACTTATCAGATTTGACGCCGTGATGCCAGTGCATGTTCCCCTGCAATTCGAAAAATAGGAGGTCATGAGGTAGGAAGCACGCTTCATGGTTGCGTGAACGCGCTTTGGAGGGAGGGCAAGTTGTTAAAATCGGGTAATGAATGAGCGCCTGTTCACGATCTTGCAGTGAGAACCTGATTGAGGCTCATGTGCTACTCAACATCCTTGTCTTTCGGTTGTGAGCGGGTTCAAAGGCCGCATTCAGCGGCCCGTTGCCTGGTGAGTACTAAATACCGCGCAGTAATTCGTTGATGCCAACCTTGCCACGGGTTTTCGCATCGACTTTTTTTACAATAACGGCGCAATACAGACTGTATTTTCCATCGGCAGAGGGCAGGTTGCCTGACACCACCACAGACCCGGCTGGTACACGGCCGTAAGTAATTTCACCTGTCTCGCGGTCATAAATCTTGGTGGATTGACCAATGTAGACGCCCATTGAAATGACCGAACCCTCTTCCACGATCACCCCCTCGACGATCTCCGAGCGTGCGCCAATGAAGCAGTTGTCTTCAATGATGGTCGGTGATGCTTGTAGTGGTTCCAGAACCCCGCCAATGCCGACGCCGCCAGATAAGTGGACGTTTTTCCCGATTTGTGCGCAGGAGCCAACAGTCGCCCAAGTGTCGACCATTGTCCCTTCATCAACAAACGCACCAATGTTGACGTAGGATGGCATCAGTACCACATTCTTGCCGATGAAGCTGCCGCGTCGGGCAATGGCGTTAGGTACAACACGGAACCCGCCAGCGCGGAAATCGGCTTCGGAATAGTCGGCAAACTTGCTGGGTACCTTGTCGAAATATTGGGTGCAACCACCATCCAGTGGCACGTTGTCATTGGCGCGGAAGGAGAGCAGCACAGCTTTTTTGACCCATTCGTGGGTGATCCACTGACCGTTGATTTTTTCTGCCACGCGCAGGCTGCCGCTGTCCAGTTCCGTGATGACCTGGCCAATAGCGGCCTTCAATTCAGGCTGAATGGTGGAAGGCGTGAGCTCTGCGCGACGTTCAAAAGCTTCTTCAATCAAAGGCTGAATAGGATG
Source organism: Chitinivorax sp. B (assembly GCF_005503445.1). Classification (NCBI taxonomy): domain Bacteria; kingdom Pseudomonadati; phylum Pseudomonadota; class Betaproteobacteria; genus Chitinivorax; species Chitinivorax sp. B. The sequence continues at coordinate 29,659 of NZ_SCOH01000017.1, forward strand.
CATGCGATTTCCCGAATTTGGAGTTAAATGAATAGTAGTCATGTGGTTCAACCGGTGGTGATATCAAAACGCAGTTCATCCATGCTGGCGGGCCGGGCCGTTATCGTTGGATGACTTGACTGTTTTCCTGTTTACATGGCCATGCCTGAGCCAGTACTTGTGCACGCCCAACGAATGGATAGGAAATGCATGACTAGCGTGCCTGCCACACTCGGTGGCGTCAATTGGGACGATCCATAGCAATATTGGTGTAGTGGATCAAGCTTACCGGAGCAATGACCAGGGTGAACACAACATTATAGAACGTGAATGACCAGAGCCCAATAATCGACGGTTATATAGAAAGTAATGGTCAGTGGGAACTTATTGCCTAGCTGCTGCTGATGGATGAAATCGAGCCTGTATCTGTCGACGGTGGTAGCGAAAAATGGTGCGTTCCAGCCAATCTGTAACGGATTGGGTCACATGTTCGAAATGTGCTGATATGCGCCAGCTGTTACTGGAGATCTGCTCGCAGCCAATGATTTTGGCTGGCAGGCGCAGTGGCTCTGGAATGCGGGAGTTGATGAGGAGGGATAGCAATACATTGTTGTTAGTGGCCAATGGGGTATCCACATGCCAGATCAGCATATCGGCGTGCAGTGTCACGGCCTGTGGCCTTGTCTGTTGGCACTGCGATGCCATCAGCTGTGCCAATAGATGCAAGGCAAGATTCAGTTTGGCTTCGATGCGGTCAGGTTGGCGTGCAGCATCGAATTCATGCTCTTGCTCGCTGCCACCGGCTTCCATGGCAGCCAAGCCGGCCAGTAAAGCCTGATTGGCCTGCATCCAGCCATCCACCAGGGCGATCCAGCCATCTGGTAATGGCTCTGCCTTCATACTCAATATGATATCGAGCCCGACAGAGGCAGGGGGGAGGGTATCATTCATGACAGCAGCCTCATGCTGAACTGGTCAGTTGCGGGTAGCGGCATCAGAGGCTGTCTGATGGCTTGCCGTGACTGGCGGCGGCGTATCTACCGGTTGGGTCGTGGCCGCAGGGGGCGTATTCTGGTCTTTGCCCGACTCCACTTTGCCTGGTGGTTGTTCGGCATTTGGGCGTACTTTGCAGAAAGCAGGCGGGTTGTCGGAAAAGCACAGTACGCTGAGCTTGCGCTCGCCATTGCAAACCGGGCAGGCCATGACACTACTTGTTAGCAGCAATAACGTTGAGCTCAGGACAAGTTTGAATTTGAACATGTCAGCGTGCTTTGATGTTGGGGTATAGCAGGATGATAGCGCTGACGCCGCTGCCTTGCATGCAGAAATACCATGCCAGGGTCAGTTTTCAGGTTGCTCGTTCGTACGAACACCGTTGGCCATGTGTTGTGTGATGATCAAGCGGTCTGCCGGACCCAGTGTATCGATCCGGCAGACTGTGAGTTGAGTGTTGGTCAAACGACGGCAAATCGTCTCATGGTGACAAGCGCCGCCGCGCCGATGCCCAATAACATCCAGCTAGGCGCAACAGGAATGCGGCCATTCGGATCGCGAATAACCTCCACGCTCCCATCTTCTATGCTGGTGTTGGCCAATTGGGCATCCCAGGTTTTGACATCCTGGCCGCTGACCCCTGGGACCGTATCCGGCAGAAAGCTCAATCCGGACAGGCCAACCCCAATCGCCTTGAAGGTAAGTGTCGCCAACGTGATTGGGTCGTCCTGCATTGCATCGAGTATCGTTTCGTCGACAATGAGTGACAGCTCCCACAGATCAATCACATTGACACCCAAGGTAAAGCCCGAAAACGAATCCGCCGGCCCCCCAAGTTTGTCGTAGAACGTGACACCCATGCCTAGCAGAATGGTTTGGTTGAAACCGACGTCCAAATCGTAGGCACTGATGATATCGGTACCCAGGTCAGTGGCGATGATATCGACGTTGACCGTGTCACCCAGAAATTTCACCTGGTTTTGTGGTGAGAATTTCAAGGTAAGTGCCTGTGCCTGAACCGTGAACAGCGCACAGCCCAGTAGTACTGCATTGAGAAATGCTTTTGACATGATGTTTGCTCCATGCATGGCGTTAGTCTGAACTGATGGTGACAGTTGTCTGGGACATATCATGGTGCGCAGTTCGGACGTGTGCATTTCAACGTGCACATCCGTCCATCGTTGACCGTGATAAAGCCATTGCCATCTGCATCTCTCGAATCGCCTGGGGCAGCTGTCGTGTTGCGGGCGGCCAGAATGGCGTTGATATCGTTGCGGTCGATATCACCATCACCATCGACATCGCACGTGGTTCCCTGGCTGCTCAATGTCAGGTCATACAGGATGGGGGAAGCCTTGTCAGCATTGGCGGTGAGTCTTGCCTGTACTTGTATGTAACGTCCCGACTGATTGAACGGGGTATTGTTGGAGACCAATGAGTAGGCCGACAACGGCAGATTGCCCAATGTGTCCGCAGTACGGACTCGGACCTCAATGGTTGCGCCGGTTGGTAGGGTTTCAGTCCAACTGGCCTTGCCCCATGGCATGCCAGCTACGTTGCTATCGTATATTGCGGTCCATGTACCGGTTGGGCTGGTGATGTTACGTGCTGCAAAGCCAGTTGCATCACTATAGGTGTAAGGTGAGTTGCCAATAGGGAACACCCCCAGTGACGTACCATCGGTCCCCTTGTACTTGGACAGGTTGTTGGAAGTACGGTGAATCAGCCAAACGTCATTATTGGCATCAATCACCGCACCACGAACCTCACCGGTTCCAGGTTGGGCCGGTTTGCTCCAGATAACTGTGCCATCCGGGGCAAATTTGGTGACGCCGCCGGAATTGACATTGCCGGGGACAATGTTGCCAGAGCCATCGACCGCGATCCCATAGGAGGTATAGAACTGCGCTGCCGGTGTGGTGAATGTGTTGGTAGTCGGGTCGAACTGGATATACGAGCGGCCGTTCAGGCTGGCAACATAGACTTTGCCGTTCCCCAGTGCGATGCCGTAATTACCGCCAAACTGCCCGTGGTTGAAGCTGCTGACCACCAGGGTATTCGTATCGATTTTGCCCAGGATGGTTCCCAGCGAAGCACTCCACAACATGCCGTTGGAGTCAACCAGACAACCATACGGGCTCCAGGAAACCGCGATCGGGCCGACCATGGGCGAACCATCAACGGAGCTGATCTTGTAATATTGCGCAGTATTGAATAGGCCCACCCACAAGTTGCCGTCCTTGCCGATGCAAAGTGAACGACCTAAGCCGTTCGGTACGCCGACATAGACGATCCAGGCGACGCGTTCATCCGTGATTTCGGCAGGGTCGACTCGTCCGTTGCCATTGGTGTCCCCCATGGGCATGATTTCGGCTGGGTCAATCACGCCATTATTGTTGGTGTCCTGGGATGTGTCGGCAACACCATTGCCATTGCGATCGATAAAACTATCGGACAGGATCTTCATGACCGATGCACTTTTACCATCAAAGTGGCGGTTGGCTACGTAGGCATTGCCGTTGATGTCAACTGCGGTACGGGACGGTGCCGCGCCGGCATAGGCATTGCCAAGGTGATTCACAAAGCCTGGTTGTCCTGCGGGACCGAACCAAGTGCGATAGCGTGCCAGCTCTTTGTTGGTGGAGGTATCGATTTTCGACAGGGTGTCCTCACCCGCATTGGCATTCCACAGCACTGGGAAGGTGGTGCCCACCGCATTCAGTTGTAATTGATGATTGTTTGGCGCCGTATGATTGACGCCATCCAGTGTACCCAAGTCGAAATCACCGTCCAACGTGTAGGTAATGGTGACTGCGGATAGTTGGGAAAATGCCAGACAGGCACCAATGGCCAGTAGCCACCGGGCAAGCGGGCGTTGCGTAGAGCAACGATGTTCCATGGTCTTATCCTTCATGGTAATAGGTAATAATCACTTGAGGGCTATTGCTTGGCTAGGCGGGTCAATTGTCTTGGGCGCGCCAGTGGCTGGGCATCCATCGCCATGCTGTAGGTCAGCCGCTGTGCGGATTGACCTGCTGCCGTTGTCACCCGATAGAGCTGTGCATTGCCATCGCGATAGCTGACGAACAATATCGCCGTGCCATCCGGTGTGAGGCTGGGCTGATTGTCTTCGGCTTCCGACTCGGTCAGATTGGCCAACGCACCGTCAGCCAGCGAAACTTTGGCAATATCCTGACGGCCAGTTTCGGCAATGGTGGTCAACACTAGTAGTGATTGGTTATCGGGTGTCCAGCGTGCTTCACCGGTTTGTATTTCCTTTGGAGTGACTGCCTGGGCTTCGCTGCCATCGGCATTCATGACCCAGATTTGCAGCAGGCTTGAGTTGCGCGAGGTATAGGCAAGCCGTTGTCCATCGGGCGACCATACCGGATTGGTTTCTGATGCTTTGGTTTTCGCGATGTAGGTGTATTTGCCTGTAGCAATGTCCACCGTGGCTATGTCGCCTTTTCCTTCGGTAAAATTGACATAGGCCAATCGCTTCGAATCTGGCGCCCAAGCGGGTTGACCTTTGGCCACGCCAGGATCTGCGGCCGTCACATTGGCCAACTGTTTGCCATGACTGTCCATGACATAGATGTTGGCGGTTTTGTCCCGATAGGATATGAAAGCGATATGTTTGCCATCTGGCGACCAGACGGGATCGCTGTCGGCCGCGTCATGATGGGTCAGCCGGCGTTGATTTTTACCATCTGCATCCATGATGTAGATTTCCGGATTACCGTCCCGCGTGGACGTCATCACGATGCGTTTGCCATCTGGTGACCAGCTGGCTTGGCTATTCTCGCCTTTGCCATCTGTCAGTTTATGGACAGCATGATCGGGTGTCAGCGTATAGAGCTGAAGCGAGCCATCACGTGTGGAGGCGAACAAAATGGTATCCTCGCGTGTCGGGCTGGCTGCGATTACACAGGGTGGCAACAACAGGGCACATACCGCCATACTCAGATAGGTCGAAGAATTGATCATCAAGGTGCTCCTGATTGTTACGGGGTCACAACAAAACGGGTGGTTGTGATGGTTTTGCCGTTGTTGTCCTGGATTTCTATCTTGTGCTCGCCGGCCATCGCGGTACGATATGTTTCGGCGAGATTGCCGGCACTGGTCGCAACAACCGCCCGCAGCATCTGCGAGCCATTGGGCAAGGTAATCAACAGTCGATAAGCTTGTCCGGGGGTATAGCCTGGACCGTTGACGTGGGCATCCGTCCCGGCCTGAATTGCGGATTCGACATTGATCACTGCGGCCTGGGCAGGGAAGCTCCAGGTCAATGCAAGTATCAAAGCGCTGGTCGCCGCGTTCAAGCGGCGTCTTTTCATCGTTGTGCACGTCATGGGTGTTTCTCCTGCCGTTGAATTAATTCGACCAAGATAAGCCAATGGCTTAACGAATAATTGCTACGCATAAAATATGCCAACTAAAAATATCAATATTGATCAACATGTTAAATGCATGCCATTATATGATTGTAAATATATGCGAAATGAATTATTTCAAATTTGATTAATTGTTCGTGTTAGAATTTTCCCTCGCTTTTTACCCGTTTCCGGAATACCACGTTGCGTCTTACACAAATCAAACTTGCCGGCTTCAAATCTTTTGTAGATCCACAGCAGATCCCTGTCCCTGGGCAGTTGGTTGCGGTGGTTGGCCCCAATGGTTGCGGTAAATCCAATGTAATTGATGCTGTGCGGTGGGTACTGGGTGAAAGTTCGGCCAAGCAATTGCGTGGCGAATCAATGCAGGATGTGATTTTCAATGGTTCCGACCACCGTAAACCGGTAGGGCGGGCGTCCGTGGAATTGGTATTCGACAATAGCCTGGGCCGGGCAGCCGGGCAGTGGTCACAGTATGCCGAGATTTCGATCAAGCGGGTGCTGACACGCCAGGGTGAATCCAGTTACTACATCAACCATATTCAGTGTCGGCGGCGGGATATTCAGGACCTGTTCCTGGGGACCGGTGTGGGCACACGTGGTTACGCGGTGATCGAGCAAGGCATGATCTCGCGCATTATCGAGGCGCGGCCGGAAGAATTACGGGTGTTTCTGGAGGAGGCGGCGGGCGTATCCAAATACAAGGAACGCCGCAAGGAGACGGAAGCCCGCTTGACTGATACCCGTGACAACCTGACGCGTGTCGATGATATCCGGCGTGAGCTGGAAGGTCAGCTTGAGAAACTGGCCGTGCAGGCGGAAGTGGCCGAAAAGTACCAGCATATGAAGTTGACGCTGGAAAACACTCAAAACCTACTGGCATTGTTACGCAAGCAGGAAGCGCAGAAGGATCAGGGCAGGCTGGCACGGGACATTGCAGCGGCGATCAACGACCTTGAGGCAGCCACCGCGCAGCTGCGTGAAACGGAAAGCCAACTGGAGCAGCTACGCGAAACGCATTTCACTGCCAGTGACGAATTGCATAATGTACAGGGGCGCTTGTATGAGGCGAATGCCGAGGTGGCGCGACTGGAGCAGCAGATTGTCCATTTGAAGGACAGTCGCAATCGTATTGGAAACCAAATCAACCAAGCCAAGACGCAGTTGGCTCAATTGCAACAGCAAGCGGGAACGACCGATGAACTGGTGGTGCACTGGCGGTCGGAAAGCGAGGCACTGGCAGAGCGGGTGGAATTGACTCAAGAGGGCTTGCTTGAAGCAAATGATGCACTGCCTGCTGTGGAAACTGCTTGGCGTTCAGCTCAGCAATCCTACAGCGAAATCCAGCAAAAGCTTGCACAGGTTCAACAGGCGCGAGAGTTACAGGCGGCACATGGCAGCCATGCGCTGAAAACCATTCAGCAACTGGAAGCGCGCCGTGAACGCCTGCGCCAGGAGCAAGCTGCTCAACCCCAAGCTGATCGCGATGCATTGCTGGAGCTGGAGGAATCAGTCGGGGAGCTGGAAGCACGGCGACTGGCGTTGGAAGAAAGCCTATTCACTCTACAAGAGCAGGTGCCCAGGCTGGAGGCGACCAAACGAGATGCCCAGGCTGCACAACAACAAGTGCAACAGGCACTGACCAAGCTGGAGGCCCAGCATGCTGCGCTGGCACGACTCCAGCGGCGCGGTGATGGCAACCAGCAACTGGAAGCCTGGCTGCAACATTTTGGTTTGACCGATCAACTGCGGTTTTGGCAAGGGTTGGACGTGCAACCTGGCTGGGAGTCGGCTTTGGAAGCTGTCTTGTCCGAGCGACTCCAAGCACTGCCGCAACCAGATGCCGCCGCCGATCTGTTGTGCACACCCGCTCCCGCTCGACTGGCCTTGTATCAAGCGAAGGCTGTACCGGCGGGTTTGACTGCACCATTGGGTGATTGGCTGCCGTTGACCAGCAAGGTAACCATACGACAAGCAGCCTGTCAGTCAACCCTGCAGGATTGGTTGGCCAATGTGTGGTGCGTGGCAAATATCAACGACTTGACGGCAGCCCAGGCTGCCTTACCGCCAGGTGGTTGCTTGGTGTTGCAGAACGGCATAATGGTCACTCGAGCCGGTATGCGTTTTCATGCGGAAGACGACGTATTGTCAGGTGTGATGGTACGGCAGCGCGAGCTGGAGCAATTGGACAGCGATATGCTTGTACTGCAGGCATCCCTGGTACACGCGCAGGAGCAGGCTCATCTGGCAGATCAGGCTCATGCTCGCGCCTCAGCCGATTATCAGCACCAGCGGGGCGATAGTGAGCAGTTGGGGCGGCAGCTCCATCAGCAGCAGATGGAGCTGTTGAAACAGCAGCAAGCGCTGGAGCGTATTACCCAGCGCAGCGATCAGATTGCTCGAGAGTTGGCGGAAATTGCCGATGCCATCTCGATGGAAAATGACGCGCATGGCGAAGCCGCCTATAAACAGGAAGAATTTGACGAGCAAGTGACGCACCTGAGTGAGGCCATGGCTTCGGTCAGTAGCCATCGCACCCAGGCTGAAGCGGCGCTGGAAGTTGCACGTAACCGTCTGCGCGATGCTGAGCGAGCGGCCCGCGAGGCGGAGTTTCAACTCAAGACTGCGCAAAATAAGATTGTCGAGCTGGAAGGGTTGAAGCGTGGGCATGGCGAGCAACGTGAAGATCTGCAGTCACGCATCGAGGAGTTGCAGATCGAATTGGAGGGCTTTGATCCAACTGTGCTGGATGAGGCTATCCAGGAAGCGCTCAACCGTCGTGGCGAGCGTGAAGTGGCGCTGGCCAAGGCACGTGATGCAGTGGGCCATGCCACCAACAAGCTGCGCGAGCTGGAAGCAGATAAGGTACGTATTGAACATAGTCTGGAGCCGCTGCGTGAGCGCATCAACGAATTGCGCCTGAAGGAACAGGAGGCACGACTGGCGGTCGAACGTTTTACGCAGGAGTTGCAGGAAGCCGGTGCGGATGAGGCTGCGTTGATCCCATTGTTGGCAGCGAACACCAAGGTATCTTCGCTGGTTGGGCAGATCGGTGCGTTGACGCAGCAGCTGAACTCGCTGGGGGCGGTCAATCTGGCTGCCATGCAAGAGCTTGAAGAGTCGCGTACCCGCAAGGATTTCCTGGACGCTCAGGCGACTGACCTGACTGAAGCCATGGAAATGCTGGAGGCGGCCATCCGTAAGATCGACAAGGAATCCAGTGACCTGTTGCAGGCTACCTTCGACAAGGTCAATGCCTCCATGACGGAATTGTTCCCGCTATTGTTTGGCGGCGGCCAGGCGCGGCTGGTGATGACAGGAGAGACTATTCTGGATGCAGGAGTGCAGGTGATTGCGCAACCGCCTGGCAAAAAGAACAGTACCATTCACCTGCTGTCGGGTGGTGAAAAGGCGCTGACTGCGCTGAGTCTGGTGTTTGCGTTATTCCAGCTCAATCCTGCACCGTTTTGCCTGCTGGACGAAGTGGATGCACCGCTGGATGATGCCAATACCAGTCGTTTCTGCGATATGGTGAAGCGCATGTCGGCCAATACGCAGTTTTTGTATATCAGTCACAATAAGATCACCATGGAAATGGCAGATCAGCTGGTGGGTATCACCATGCAGGAGAAGGGGGTATCACGAGTGGTGGCGGTGGATATCGAGGTGGCATTGTCAATGGCAGAGGCCGCCCCTGCCTGAGCGAGAATAAAGCGCGCGGTCAACGGACCGACAGTTGCCGCGTTGCTGCCGAATGTAAGCCGATACTAAAGTAGTTGTCGCTTTTTGGCAGTATGTCGGAAAATGAGAGTCCATCCTGCTGTGTGGGCCGATTGGTTCGCGCTGTCGGATGGATGCCAAGTTAAACCCGTAGTCGAGTCATCCAAACCCCACATGAGCGATCTCAATCTAGCCCTGATCGTGGCCGCTGCAGGCATTATCGGCGGTGTCTGGGCATTGAACTGGTGGCAGGAGCGCAGCTTCCGCCGCAAAGCCGAACAAGCTTTTGAAAAACCGGCAGAAGATGTATTGCTGGAACGCAAACCCAAGACCGCTGCACGGGTCGAAGCTGATACGCAACGGCTGGAGCCCAGCCTGGTTGCAGCGGCCGCAGCCGATATGCCGGTTACTGTACCGTTGCCACAAACTGAAACAGACCTGCCGCCGCCAGTGGATGCCACACTGGACGGTGGTATTGATTTCATTGCCGAGCTGCATCTGACTGAACCAGTGGCAGCGCGTAAGTTGCAAGTGGCAATGGAGGACGCTGCCAGCATCGGCAAGCCAGTCCGCTGGAGCGGCCTGGAAGCCGATGGAGAGCATTGGGTGATGCTGAATCCCGGCTCAGTTGGTACCTTCAGTCTGCTACGTGCTGGCTTGCAGCTGGCTGACCGCAAGGGGCCGGTTAGTGATGCCCAGTTGCTGGAGTTCATCCGGATCATCCGTCTGACTGGTGAAGACATTGGTGCGGTCGTCGAGCTACCCCAGCGGACACCTTCGTTGACCGCCGCTGCTGATCTGGATGCTTTCTGTGCCGATGTGGATGTATTGATCGGCCTGAATATTGTCAGTCGTGATGGGACGCCGTTTTCCGCTACCAAGATTCGCGCCTTGTGCGAGTCAGCAGGCATGCAACTGGCGGATGATGGTTTGTTTCATTTCCGCAACGAACAAGGGCAGACCTTGTTTTCCCTGTGTAACCTGGGGCAGGAGTCATTCTCTTCAGCCACCATTCGCCAGATGAGGGTGAATGCTGTGACCTTGCTGTTCGATGTGCCGCGTGTGATTGGCGGCGTGCCGGTATTTGATCGGGTTGCCAAATTGGCTGGGCATCTGGCGGAATCGCTGGATGGTGAACTGGTGGACGACAATCGTCGTCCATTGAATGAACAGGGGCTGAGCGCCATCCGGCGCCAGCTGATTGAACTTTATCGACGTATGGAGCAGCGCGGCATCCAGCCGGGCGGCCCTACTGCACTCCGACTTTTCGCATGATTCCCTTTTCTGTTAATGAGCGCGCAGCTGAGCTGCGCGTTTTACTTGAGTATCACAATCATCGTTATTACGTGTTGGATGACCCGGAAATACCGGATGCCGAATACGACAAGTTGTTCCGTGAACTGCAGGGACTGGAAGCACAGTACCCACTGTTGTTGACCGCAGACTCGCCAACGCAGCGGGTGGGTGGTGCAGCGCTGGCTGCATTCAATTCCGTCACGCATCGCACGCCAATGCTGTCATTGAACAATGCGTTTGAGGCCGAGGATGTCGAGGCATTTGACCGACGTATTCGTGAAACAGTCGGTACTGATCTGGTTGATTATGAGGTCGGTCCCAAGTTTGACGGTCTGGCCATCAACCTGACTTACGAAAACGGGATGCTGACACAGGCAGCTACCCGTGGCGATGGCCTGACTGGTGAAGATGTCACCGTCAATATCCGAACCATCCGTAACATCCCGCTGAAGTTGGCGACGGATACGCCACCACAGCGGGTGGAGATCCGCGGCGAGGTGTTGATGTTGAAGGCGGATTTCGAACGTTTGAATCGGGAGCAGGAAGCGCGTGGCGAAAAACAGTTTGCCAACCCGCGTAACGCTGCGGCCGGCAGTTTGCGTCAGTTGGATTCAAAAATCACAGCCAGTCGTCGCTTGAGCTTTTTTGCCTATAATTTGGGCGAAATGCAGGGTGGGCCCAGTTTTGAGGCTCAATCGGCCATCATGGACTGGTTGCAGTCCTTGCATCTACCCGTGTGCGAACTGCGGCAAAAAGTAAGCGGCCCACAGGGTTTGTTGCAGTATTACAACACTATTGGCAGTCAGCGTAGCAATCTGCCATTTGATATCGACGGTGTCGTCTACAAGGTTGATTCCTTGTCTTATCAGCGCACCCTGGGCTTTGTCTCACGTGCTCCTCGGTTTGCGGTCGCCCACAAGTATCCGGCAGAAGAGGCGATGACAACGGTCGAAGCCATCGATGTGCAGGTGGGACGAACCGGTGCGTTGACGCCAGTGGCACGATTGAAGCCTGTCTTTGTCGGTGGCGTGACTGTGACCAATGCCACCTTACATAATGAAGATGAAATCCGCCGCAAGGATGTGCGGGTTGGTGACACGGTGGTGGTGCGCCGTGCGGGTGATGTAATCCCTGAAGTCGCGCGGGTCATCATTGAGCGTCGCCCTTATCGGGTGGTGGCTGGGAGCGATCTGTTCTCAGTCTCGCAGGAGCCGGTTCATCCCCCGTTTGAAATGCTCAAGGCCTGCCCGGTGTGTGGTTCGCATGTGATCAAGGAAGACGGTGAAGCGGTATCTCGTTGCAGTGGTGGACTGTTCTGTTCGGCACAGCGAAAGCAGGCATTGATTCATTTTGCTCAGCGTCGTGCCATGGATATTGAGGGCCTGGGTGACAAGCTGGTTGAGCAAGTGGTCGATGTGGGTCTGGTACGCACGCCTGCCGATTTGTACAAGCTGGGCTTGGTGAAATTGGCGGAACTGGACCGAATGGCAGAGAAGTCCGCCAGCAATTTATTGGCGGCGATTGATAAAAGTCGCTTCACGACACTGCCTCGTTTCATTTATGCTCTCGGCATTCGCAATGTCGGTGAGTCTACGGCCAAAGACCTTGCGAAACATTTTGGTCAGATCGACACGCTGATGTCGGCTACTTACAATCAATTGTTGCTGGTTCCCGATGTGGGGCCCGTGGTTGCCCAAAGTATCCTGGATTTCTTTGGCGAACCCCACAATGTGGAAGTGGTGGAGCAGTTGCGTGCTGCTGGCGTGACGTGGCCCGATATCGAACCGCGAACCATGGCGAATAGTCCGTTTGCCGGCAAGACCTTTGTATTGACAGGTACCTTGCCGACGCTGTCGCGGGATGGGGCCAAGGCAATGATTGAGGCGGTGGGTGGCAAGGCGGCCGGAAGTGTGTCGAAAAAAACTGATTACGTGGTGGCCGGCGCAGATGCCGGCAGCAAACTGGCGAAGGCGCAAGAGCTGGGCATCACAATCCTGGATGAAGCAGGGTTGCAAGCGCTGTTGCAGGTAGCCCAGGCGCCAGTGGCTGAATAGCCAATCGGACACCACCCAGCACGACCAATCCGATCGAATCGAAACGAAGGGGAATTTGAATGCAGAAGGTCAAGAAAGCAGTGTTCCCGGTTGCAGGAATGGGCACGCGCTTTTTACCTGCCACCAAGGCAAGTCCGAAGGAAATGATGCCGGTTGTTGACAAGCCGTTGATTCAATATGCGGTGGAGGAAGCCGTTGAGGCTGGTATCACCGAGATGATCTTCATCACCGGACGCAACAAGCGCTCCATCGAAGATCACTTCGACAAAGCCTACGAGCTGGAAAACGAGCTGGAGATGCGTAGCAAGCATCAAATGCTCGAAATCGTGCAAAGTATCATTCCGAAAAATGTGACCTGCATCTACATCCGTCAACCAGAAGCATTGGGGCTGGGGCACGCGGTGCTCTGCGCCCAGCCGGTGGTTGGGCATGAGCCGTTCGCCGTGATCCTGGCCGATGATCTGTGCGATGCCAAGAAGCCTGTCATGAAGCAGATGGTGGATGAGTTCGATCGTTGCCATTGTTCGATTCTGGGTGTGGAAAACGTCGAGCCGGAGCAGACTGGCTCGTATGGCATCGTGGCGGTTGATGAAGAAAAGCCGCATGTGCACAGGATTCGTTCCATTGTTGAGAAGCCGAAACCCGCTGAAGCACCGTCAACGTTGGCCGTAGTGGGTCGATACATCCTTACCCCACGCATTTTCGACATGCTGTTGAATGTGCAGCCTGGCGCGGGTGGCGAGATTCAGTTGACTGACGGAATTGCTGCATTGCTGAAATACGAAGCAGCTTTTGCATATGAATACGATGGCATTCGTTATGATTGCGGTTCGAAGATGGGTTATCTGCAAGCTACCATTCAGTACGGTTTGAAGCATCCCGAGGTTGGCGCAAAATTTGCCGAATACCTTAAACAGCATCACTGCGACTGGGTAGCGTAAGCGCTCAGTGCAATTGAAAAAGGCACACGTCACCGGCGTGTGCCTTTTTTGTTTCGCTTTACCCGTATTTACCCCGCCAAGCCGCGCCAGTGCTGGCGTTACCCGCAGAAACGGCCGATAATGAAAATATCCCGTCTCGCCATCTCTCAGTGCGAGGCGCCTAACATCCAGTCAGAGGAGATGCGATGCTTGCCATCATCGGCGGCACGGGCATGACCCAGCTTGCCAATCTTGAAATTACCCATCGACAGGTAATCCGTACCCCCTACGGTGAACCCTCTGGACCACTCACATTTGGTCGTATCAATCAACACAATGTGGTGTTTCTGGCTCGCCATGGTTATGGGCACACCATACCACCGCACGAAATCAATTACCGTGCCAACGTCTGGGCATTATCGACACAGAAAGTCAAACGCATCATTGCGGTTGCCTCGGTGGGGGGCATCAAACCTGAGTTGGGGCCCGGTGTGCTGGCCGTGCCCAATCAGCTGATCGATTACACTTACGGTCGTAAATTCACCTATTTTGAAGGAGGTGAGAAACCGGTTACACATGTGGACTTTACCGAACCCTATTCAGACCGTTTGCGCAAACGTCTGTTGAAAGCAGCCAAGGCTGCCAAGGTGCCGGTGCATGACGGTGGGGTGTATGCAGCCATGCAGGGGCCACGCCTGGAAACGGCTGCCGAGATCAATCGCCTAGAGCGTGATGGTGCCACCATGGTGGGCATGACCGGCATGCCGGAAGCCGCATTGGCGCGTGAATTGGGTATCGAGTACGCCGCACTGGCCGTGGTGGCCAACTATGCGGCTGGCCGTCAGCCGCAAGGCAAAGCCATCGACATGTCGGCGATTCATGATGTGCTGACGGCCTCCATGGAACAAGTAAGAGATATCTTGGAATACGTGGTGGATCACGATGCCGATTAAATCAGTACTGAAAATGGGCGATCCGTTGCTCTGGCAACAGGCCAAGCCGGTCGAGACATTTGATACGCCAGGGTTACATGGTCTGATTCGTGACCTGGAAGACACCATGTCGGCGATGAATGGTGCAGGTATCGCCGCCCCGCAGATTGGGGTCAGTCTGCAAGTGGTGATTTTTGGCAGTCACGAACCCCGGGACAATCCACGCTATCCGGATGCAGGTCATGTGCCCTATACCGTGCTGTGCAATCCTGAAATCGATCCATTGGGCGATGAGATGGAAGAGGACTGGGAAGGTTGTCTGTCAGTGCCGGGTTTACGGGGGCTGGTGCCCCGCTACAGCGCCATCCGCTATCGTGGGCAGGATCAATATGGCCAATCGATTGACCGTACGGTAACGGGTTTTCATGCCCGTGTGGTGCAACATGAATGCGACCATCTGTGGGGTGTGCTATACCCGATGCGGGTACAGGACATGAAACAGTTCGGATTTACCGACGTATTGTTCCCGGAAATGCAAGGTGAGGAAGACTAGTGTAATGCCCTGCGTTGCATTGATCACCGATCACGGTGATGTTGAAAAGGAAAGTCAGAATGCCCGTGCAGTTGATCACACAGTGGTGGCGTGAACAGAAAGAGAAAGAACGGTGTGCCTTGGCGGCGGGTGAGATTTCGGCCGATGAATGCCATATGGATGAGCTGTTTCCTGATGCCTTCATTGAGCAGACCGAACAGTTGCTCAGGGCCTTCATTGCGGAAATCGATCAATGTGCCACAACGGACACCGGCTTTCCAAGGGTGATGAAAGGCATCGAAGTCCTGGTGTTGGCACTCAACGAAGTCAACGATCAGTTTGATGGCAGCGTCATCGAGACCGGTGAGCGCGAAGCGTTATGTGACTTCATTGATCAGGTCATCGTAAACAGAGGTATCGACATCGAGGCGTTGGCGGCGTCACAACAATGCAGTCGTTATGAACTGACTGATAGCTGGCGCGATTGGTAGGCTGTTTGCCACAAGGCACATCGAGGCTGGCCCTGCTGTGGAAGTGCACATAATAAGGAGGTGGCCATGTTCGACAACAAATCGATCTTGATCACGGGCGGAACCGGTTCGTTCGGGCGCAAATTCATCCGAACCTTATTGGCCCGACACCAGCCGCGCCGCGTGGTCGTGTTCTCGCGAGATGAGCTGAAGCAGTACGAGATGCAGGCTGAATTCAACCAGCCCTGCATGCGCTTCTTTCTTGGCGATGTTCGTGATGGGGAGCGATTGCGGCAAGCTATGCGGGGTATCGATTATGTTGTGCATGCCGCCGCCCTCAAACAAGTACCTGCGGCCGAATACAACCCTACCGAATGTATACGTACCAACGTCTGGGGGGCGGAAAACCTGATCAATGCTGCGATTGAAAGCGGCGTGGAAAAGGTGATTGCACTGTCCACCGACAAAGCTGCCAGCCCAATCAATCTATATGGCGCAACCAAGCTGTTGTCCGACAAACTGTTTGTGGCCGCCAACAATATTGCTGGTGGCCACGTCACCCGCTTTGCCGTCGTGCGCTATGGCAATGTGGTGGGTTCCCGTGGTTCAGTTGTGCCTTTGTTCCGCAAATTGGTGCAGGACAATGCGCCAGATCTGCCGATCACCGATGTGCGTATGACCCGCTTCTGGATTACGCTGCAGCAAGGCGTGGATTTTGTGCTGAAGAATTTTGCTCGTATGCATGGTGGCGAGCTGTTTGTACCGAAGATTCCATCGATTCGCATTGTTGATCTGGCCCAGGCCATGGCGCCGGGCAAGTCACATCGTGTCATTGGCATCCGCCCAGGCGAAAAGCTGCACGAAATGATGGTGCCGCGTGATGCAGCCTTTCAAACCGTGGAATTCGACGATCATTACGTCATCAAACCCGCTATTCTGTTTACTCAATCGGTGGATTTCCATCGCAACAATTTGACGGAGGTCGGACAGGCGGTGGCCGATGATTTCGAGTACAGCTCAGAAACGAATCCATGGTTTCTGACCGTGGATGAGCTGATCGAGTTGGATCGGGCGGAAGCATGATCCCTTATGGTCGACAAAGCATTTCCGAAGCCGATATCGAGGCAGTTGTCGCCACGTTACGGTCGGATTGGTTGACACAAGGCCCTGCGATCGCTCGTTTCGAATCGACTGTTGCGGCGTATTGTAGTGTGCGTTATGCCGTGGCCGTTTCCAATGCGACTGCGGCGTTGCATCTGGCTTGCCTGGCATTGGGTCTGGGGCCAGGTAAGCGCTTGTGGACATCGCCCAATACCTTTGTCGCATCGGCGAATTGTGGCCGCTACTGTGGTGCCGATATTGATTTTGTTGATATCGATCCGGTCAGCTACAACCTCAGCACCACGGCCTTACAGGCCAAATTGACGCAGGCCGAGGCCGCTGGCACATTGCCAAATGTGCTGGTGCCCGTTCATTTCGCTGGCCAATCCTGTGATATGCAAGCCATTGCTGCCTTGGCCAAACGCCATGGTATCGCCATCATTGAAGATGCTTCACACGCCATTGGTGGTCGATATCAGGGTAAACCTGTCGGCTGTTGCGAATTCTCCGACTGTGCCGTGTTCAGCTTCCATCCGGTCAAGATTGTCACCAGCGGCGAAGGAGGGATGATCCTGACCAATCGGGAGGATCTGTATCGACAGTTGCTCCGATTACGCAGCCATGGCATCACCCGCGAACTGGATGAAATGCATGGCGAGCCGGATGGTGCCTGGTATTACCAACAAATCGAGCTGGGCTTCAATTACCGGATGACGGATCTGCAAGCGGCATTGGGTGCTAGCCAGATGACGCGGATTGATGAATTTGTCGCCCAACGCCGTGAATGGGTTACTGCCTATCGGGCTGCATTGGCCGATCTGCTGTTGCAGTTACCAGATGCATCAGTAGATGGCGAATCTGCATGGCATCTGTTTGTGGTGCAAGTACTGGCCACCAGAGGCCGCAAGGTAGTGTTTGATGCATTGCGACAGGCCGGGATTGGTGTCAACGTGCATTACATTCCGGTGCATCTACAACCCTATTACCGGCAGTTGGGTTTCAAGGCTGGTGATTTCCCGGTGGCAGAGGCCTATTACCAACGGGCGATTTCACTACCGATGTTTCCTACGCTCGACCGTCAAGATTTCCGACATGTGGTCGATAACCTGACTGAAGCACTGAAGGAAGGTTGACACAATGGCTGTTCATTTTGGCAAGCGTAAGGTTGGCGATGGCGAACCTTGTTTTATTACCTACGAAGCCGGCCCCACCCATGACGGCCTAGTATCTGCAAAACGATTGGTCAAGCTGGCCAGCGAGGCCGGTGCCGACGCGGTGAAGTTCCAGATTCTGGATCCAGACCGATTGGTGGCAGACAAAAAACTGTTGTTCAGCTACGAAGTGTTGGTTGACAAGGCCACGGGCAGGCTTGAAACCGTGGAGGAACCCTTATATGACATCCTTTGCCGTCGTTCGATGGGCCATGTCGAATGGCGGGAACTGAAAGCCTATTGCGATGAGCTTGGCTTGGCATTTTTCGCCACGGTTGGGTTTGACGACGAAATCGCCTTGTTGGAAAGCCTACATTGCGATTCGATCAAGATCGCCTCTGCCGATGTCAATCATTTCCCCCTGATCCGCAAAGCGGCTCGTACTGGCATGTGTATTCAGCTGGATACTGGCAATGCCTCGCTAGGTGAGGTTGAACAGGCGGTGGATGTGATTCGCAGTGAAGGCAATGAGAACATCATCATCCACCAATGCCCCAGTGGCTATCCGGCACGGTTGGAAAGCATCAATCTCAATATCATCAAAACCCTGAAGCAGATGTTTCCCTATCCGGTGGCGTTTTCCGACCATACTCCGGGCTGGGAGATGGATGTGGCTGCGTTGGCGGTTGGCGCCAACCTGTTGGAAAAAACCATTACCGAAGACCGCTGCACCCGCAGTGTGGAGCATGTGTTTTCGCTGGAACCGCAAGATATGCGCCAATTCATCCAGACCATTCGCGATGTGGAAACGGCGTTTGGCGGTAATCGGCGCATCTTGCATGCAGAGGAGCTAGCCAAACGCAAACGCATCCGCCGCAGCGTGCACCTGAATCAACCAGTACAGGCCGGGCAGAAGCTGGCTGATGTGGCGGTCGAATTCCGTCGCCCCGGTTTTGGAATTACGCCAGATCAGTACGAAGGCCTATTACAGTGCACTTTCAATCAGGCATTGCCAGTAGGCACTTTGCTGGCACCGGAACACCTTCGTAGTAGTGAGGGTTGAGCAATGAGTTTGCGAATTGGGATCGCCGATTATGGCATCGGCAACATGCGCTCCGTCTGCAATGCCATACTGGCCGCAGGTGGGCAGGCCGATATCGTGACCGATCCAAATGCCTTGCGTCGTTACGATAAGTTGATCCTGCCCGGTGTTGGCGCGTTTGGCGATGCGGCACGCCAGTTGCAGGATAGCGGCATGGCGGCTGCGTTGACGGAGCTGCAGCGAGCAGGCAAGGACATCATGGGTATCTGCCTGGGCATGCAATTGATGTGTATCGATTCCAGTGAAGATGGTTTGCATCAAGGGTTAGGGTGGTTTGATGCCCATGTACGGCGCTTCCCTGATCAGCTGGGCCAGAAGGTGCCACATATCGGCTGGAATGATCTGAGCTTCCCACGCAACCATCCGGTACTGCTTGACCTGACAGCCCATCCCGATGTGTACTTTGTGCACAGTTACCGTGTGGAAGCGACCGATGCCACTGATGTGCTGGCCTGGTGTGACTATGGTGAACCGTTTGCGGCGATGATTGCGCGCGATAATCTGATCGGCATCCAGTTTCATCCGGAAAAGAGCCAACGCATCGGCTTGGCCATCCTCAAGAACTTCATCATCACCCAGACGGCGGTCAGCGTGCCGCGGGAAGCCGAGGCGCTTGCATGCTGAAAAAGCGCCTGATTGCTGTATTGATTCTGCGTGATGGGCAAGTGGTGCAAAGTGTGCGATTCAAACACACCAATGTCATTCATTATGATGCAGTCCATGCTGTTGAGTGCTTCAACAAATGGGCTGTCGATGAATTGGTGATGCTGAATGTCTCGCCTGATGCAGCATCGGCCAAGGGATTTGCTGAGGTGGTGCGAAATATCTCCGGCCAGTGTTTCGTGCCTTTGTCTGCCGGTGGCTGGATCACCGATGCCAGCTATGCAGAAGAACTGCTACGTAGTGGGGCTGACAAGCTGGTCCTCAATACAGCCTTTCATACCCAACCCGAGCTCACCCAGTCGCTGTCTGCCCGTTACGGCAGGCAGTGCATTGTGGCGTCGATGGATGTCAAACAGCACGAATCCGGCCAGGCGACGGTCATGGTCAATCGTGGCCGGGACGATACCGCTATCAGCCCGGTGGAGTGGGCCAAACAGGTTGTGGCATTGGGGGCAGGTGAGATTTTCTTCAATTCCATCGATCACGATGGTGCCCGCAAAGGTTACAACCTACCGATACTGACGGAGGTGTGCCATGCGGTGGATGTGCCGGTGATTGCGTTTGGTGGTGTGTTCACTTGGCAGCACCTGGTCGATGGACTGAATGCTGGCGCGCAGGCCGCTGCTGCGGCCAATATCTTCCACTACACTGAGCATAGCACCCGCAAGGCCAAGCGGTATCTGGTCGAGGCGGGCATTCCAGTCAGGAGCGAATAATATGCGGTACTGCGCCCGTTGTCTTTACCCGGAAAATGCCAAGCCCACCATCATTTTCGACGACGAGGGCGTATGCAGTGGCTGCCGTTACCATGAAAGCCGCAGCCGGCTGGAAGTGGATTGGGCGTCGCGTCTGGGCATGTTGGAGCAAATCCTCGACGAAGCCCGGCGCATGGCCAAGGCCCGTGGCAACTGCCACGATTGCATCATCCCCGTGTCAGGTGGTAAGGATTCGCACTACCAAGTGTGGTTGCTGAAGAAAAAATATGGCATGAACCCGCTGCTGGTCACGTTCAACCATGTCTACAACTCGCCGGCGGGGTTGCGCAACCTGTCCAATCTGGTCGAAAAGTCCGGGTGCGATCTGATCCGCTACACAGCCGGAGTGGATTCGGTACGGCGCCTGTCCCGCTTCATGCTGCAGACCGTGGGTGACTTGACTTGGCACTACCACGGCGGTATCCGTACCTTCCCGTTTCAGGTGGCGGTCAAATACAATATTCCATTGATTGTGTGGGGCGAGCATGGCTTCGCCGAACTGACCGGCATCGTGTCACTGGAGGATTTTGTCGAATTCACCCGCTGGACGCGCAAAGAGCATGACATGCGTGGCTATGAACCGCATGACCTGATCGGCAAGGGCGGCATTACCTTGGGTGACGTGGCACCTTATATCTATCCCAGTGACGAAGAAATCGAAAAGACCGAAGTGCGAGGCATCTATTTGTCCAATTTTGTGGACTGGAATGCCAAGGAGCATGCCGAGCTGATGATCCGCGAATGGGACTTTGCACCGGTAGCATACGAACGGGATCGCAGCTTCAATCTGCATGCCAAGATCGAAGACCACGCCAATGATGTGCATGACTATCTGAAATACCTGAAATTCGGTTACGGTCGGTCCACGGATGACGCCAGCATGGAAATCCGCCACGGTCGGATGACGCGCGAAGAGGGCATCGCACAGGTTGCCTATTATGATCATCGGGAACCCAGAACCCTGGAAACCTATTGCGACTTCTTGGGCATCAGCAAAACCGAGTTCTATGCCTTGGTCGATAACCAGCGTGATCCGCGTATCTGGGCACGTGATGCAAGCGGCGCCTGGGCGCCGTTGGATTCGGTATGTCGCCATACCATTGGCGAAGTGGAGGAGAAGCAGCGGGTCAAGCAGGTGGTGGATCGAACCATGTCGGACGCAAACCGGCATCTGTACTACAACCTGGCGAATCCACCCCAACCAACCGGTAATCCTGTGCTGGATGTGCAGAGTTTGAAATTTAATGTGATGTGATCAACGTAGCTGATCATGTCGTAGCCTGAGTTGATCAAGGTTAAGATGCCGGCAGGTGTAGTCAAAAAGGTGTAGTAATGCGTTTCTTGGCACAGGCTGTGGCCTGCTTATTGTTAGGTGGCGATATTGCGTTGGCAGGTAATTGCGGAAAAACGGACTTATGTATCAATCAACTGACTTTCAAAGTGCCAGACGGCATTGTTTTCGAAGAGTCGGAAACACGAGATCAAGACCGGATGTGGCGTATCACCGACACGGGCAGAGAATCAATCCAGATACTTGGCCAAAAACAGCATCATCTGTTGTTGATGAAGCTACCAAAAGGTATGTGCCAGCAACTGGCGAATGAGCAGCCACCTTTTCTCTCAATTGCAGACAGATTGATGACGGGGCTGGGGCCACGGTTGATGTTATCAAAGGCTTTTCCTGATGGGCGGATAACCTTGCCCGGCAATGGCAAAGTTGTAGATAGATGGGTGGAGAGTTCCTGGGCTTACGGGCGCGAGATTTTTGCGGTGCATGTAGAAGGTATGGGTGAAGCACGCTGGGCTTATCGCATCGAGAAAAAACAGACCATCGAGACGCCAAGTCAGAATGCGCCTGGAACTGCTATCGAAGAAGAGCCCTGCGCAAAACCGAAAATATCATCGGAAGAGGCAACCGCCCGCATGCAGCGTGGTGAAGCTGTTTTAACCTGCCAGATCATCTGGTACACAATCGAGACCCGTGATGACCGCGCAGCCGCACGCGCCAAGCTGACACCAGTTGGGCAGGTCTGGACGGGTGAGTTCAATACTCAGTATGCCAAGCCATTGCCGGATGGATTCTCGCTTGCAGGTTGGCACAATGAAAAACATGTTCAATTTGCTACATTGGGCGATGCGCGTGCACAGCCTCCGCGGCCGTTAAAGCAGTTGGCGCCTTGTGACTAGCCAGCGGTGGCTGGCAGATTTTCTTGTACATTGACATCGTTCGTGTTGACGGTACCTGCCATGACCACATTGACGCTTATCCCCGCCAAGGGTGGCTCCACCCGGCTTCCACACAAGAACATCCTGCCGCTGGGTGGCAAGCCATTGCTGGCTTGGGCGGCAGATGCAGCTCGGCAATCCGGTGTTTGCGGTCGTATTATTGTGTCAACTGAGGATGAGGCAGTGACCAGCGTTGCACAACAGTATGGCATTGAAGTCCCTTTCATCCGCCCAGCAGAATTGGGCCGCGACCCAGCAGGTGTGGTGCAGGTCGCACTGCATGCCATTCAGGCCCTGCGTGAGCAAGGGGATGAATACACCCGCTTGATCATTCTGCTGCCAACCAGCCCCTTCCGCACGGCAGACGATATTCGTCAAGCCTGCGCGCTGTTTGAACAACAGCAGGCGCAATTCCTGATGAGCGTCTCGCCATTCGACCATACCCCTTTTGCAGCGATGAAGCTGGAGGACGGCGCCGTTTCACCTTGGTTTCCTGATTATTTTGGTCGTAAATCACAGGAGATGCCGGCTGCGTATCGACCCAATGGCGCAATACATGTGTTGGATGTGGCGGCATTCGAGGTGGCCCGCAGCTACTTTGGCCAACCTTTGTATGCTTATCAGATGCCTTGGCCCCGTTCATTGGATATCGATACCCCAGCTGATCTGGCGATGGCAGAGGCGGTGTTGGCGGCTGGACTGGTGAGGTAGCGCATGCGGATTGCCTTTCGTTGCGATGCGTCGATCCAGCTGGGTACCGGCCATGTGATGCGCTGTCTGACACTGGCGGATGCGTTGGCAGCCCAAGGCGGGCATTGCTTGTTCATTTGTGCAGATGGGCCGGGTGAAATGACCGCAACGATTGTTGCGCGAGGACATGAGGCAGTCTGTTTACCTGCTGGCATGGGTGCTGACAAAGATGCCGCAGCGACCTTGGCGGCACTGGGTGGCATGGTGATCAATTGGCTGGTGGTGGACCATTATCCGCTTGATCAGGACTGGCACCGTGCCCTGCGAGTCGTGGCTGAGCGTATCCTGGTGATTGACGATCTGGCCAATCGCACACTGGACGCCGATATGGTGCTTGACCAGAATCTTTCCGTTCATGCCGACACACGATATGTCGATCTGGTGGGCGCACAGTGCCGACAATTGATTGGCCCGCACTATGCTTTGTTGGGGCCGGATTTCGGTCGACTAAGGCAAATGCAGCGACAACCTGCCTCGCCAGTGCGCGTGCTGGTGAGCTTTGGTGGCAGTGATCCGGCCGGTTTGACCTTACCGGTTTTGCAAGCCTTGCTGGCAGCAGAATTGGGTGATGTCCGCTTCGATGTGGTGATTGGCAGTCAATGTTCGGCGAAGCAGTCCATTGAAGCGCTGGGTAGAACAGATCAACGGGTGACTTGCCATGTCGCGACGCCCCACATGGCTGCGCTGATGGCCGGCGCCAGTGTCTTTGTGGGTGCCGGCGGGGCGACCTCCTGGGAGCGGTGTTGCATGGGGGTACCCTCAGTCATTGCTGCGGTGGCTGACAATCAGCAGGCGGGTTGTGAAGCGTTAGCGGCCATAGGTGCCCAGCTGTACCTAGGCCGTTGTGAGTCGGTACCAATACAGGCCTGGGTTGCTGCCACTACTTTGTTGTTACAGTCGCACACGGTTGCTCAGACCTTGTCACAAGTGGCGGCAACGGTGGTGGATGGCCAAGGAACTCAGCGAGTTGTGCGTGCGATGTTGCAAGCTGATCCAGGCCGATTGTGCCAACTGCGCTCTGCTACGCTGGATGATGCAGCCAACCTGCATGCCTGGCGGAATCATCCGGATGTGCGCCGTTTTGCCGGCGATGATCGCGACATCCCGTTGATACAACACATGGCCTGGCTCAACCGGCTGTTCGCCGATCCCCAGCGGGTCTTGTTGATCGCAGAGGATGAGGCCGGGCCTGTTGGTGTACTACGTTACGACAGGGAAGATGAAATAGCCATCGTCTCTATTTACTTGGTCCCTGGCCGGATTGGGCAAGGTCTTGGTGCAGGATTGCTGACCGCGGGTGAGCACTGGTTATGTACGCACTGGCCGACGGTGCGTCAAATCAAGGCCGTGGTACGTGCCGACAATCCCCGCTCGGCCCGCTTGTTTGCCGCAGCGGGTTATCAACCTGTCACCCATCATTTACTGAAACAGATCGGAGCCTGACATGTCGAGCCAACCGTTTCTAATCGGCCCGCGCGAAATCGGGCCGCATTGCCCGCCGTTCGTGATTGCCGAAATGTCAGGTAATCACAATCAATCATTGGATCGCGCGTTGGCGATTGTCGATGCCGCGGCTCAGGCTGGCGCCCATGCACTCAAGCTGCAGACTTACACCGCCGATACCATGACCATCGATTGCGATGCGCCCGGTTTTCGCATCGACGACCCGAACAGCCTGTGGGCTGGCCGCACACTGCACTCGTTGTATCACGAAGCCCACACGCCATGGGACTGGCATCAGCCGATCATGGAACGTTGTGCAGCGCAGGGCATGCTCTGTTTCAGTACGCCATTTGATGATACTGCAGTGGACTTTCTGGAATCGCTGGCAGTGCCCTGTTACAAGATTGCCTCGTTCGAAAACACCGATCTGCCGCTGATCTGTAAGGTAGCCAGTACCGGCAAGCCGATGATCATCTCCACCGGCATGGCCAGCGTGGCAGAACTGGATGAGACTGTACGGACGGCCCGTCAGGCGGGTTGCCGGCAATTGGTCCTACTGAAATGCACCAGCACCTATCCTGCTACACCGGCGAACTCCAATGTTCGTACTATTCCACATCTGCGGGAATTGTTTGGGTGTGAGGTGGGCCTGTCCGACCATACCATGGGGGTAGGTGCATCGGTCGCGGCAGTGGCTTTGGGTGCAACGGTAATCGAAAAGCACTTTACCCTGAGACGGGCCGACGGTGGGGTGGATTCGGCTTTTTCACTGGAGCCGGATGAAATGCATTCCCTGGTGGTGGAAACGGAAAGAGCCTGGCAATCGCTGGGGCAGGTGCGTTATGGCGCAGGCGAGGCTGAGCAGAAATCGCTGGCTTTCCGGCGTTCGTTGTATGTGGTGACTGATGTGGTAGCCGGGATGGTATTGACGCACGCGCATGTACGGGCGATTCGTCCTGGCTTTGGTTTGCCGCCGAAGCATCTTGACCAGGTCATCGGGCGTATCGCCAAAACCGCCATCCGGCGCGGTACGCCGTTGTCGTGGGACTTGCTGGGCTAAAAATCGGCGACTACACTGCTATCAGCACCAGCGGTAACAATAAAAAATCCCTATGACGAGCCCCCAGCTCGTCTTCATTTCACAATAATGGAACCGTTATGGCGAATGTGGACCGGCTGATCAACTGGAAGACCGATGCCTGGAAAGATCCGCAGATGGTGGCGTGGTATTCACGCCGTATGGTGGAGAACAGCGGTACCAATCGCCTCAATAATGCGTTGGAAACCAGTCTGATTGCACAATATTGCCTGGGAGAGACGGTACTGGATGTTGGCATTGGCACCGGCCGTGCCTCGCTGCCGTTGGTACGGGAAGGCAAACAGGTCACGGGTGTAGATAGTTCGCAGGCGATGCTGGATGAAACCCGTCGCTTGGCTGACGGATTGCCGATTACGCTGATTCCTGGCGATGTGCTGGATCTGCCGGTTGCGAACCAGAGCTATGACACGTTGTGCGCCTTGAATGTGTTGACACATTTCCCTCACTGGCGCGAAGTGTTGCCGCATTGGGCCAGTAAAGTGAAACCCGGCGGACGGCTGGTGTTCGATGTCTATTCGTTGGATCACCTGCGTGTTGCGACTGGTAAAGCCTTGACTGAAGCGGACATGTTGCCCAGGGAAGGGGACGATTCGTCCATCTCCCGTTTCAATTTGCGGATCGCCGTGGAAGATCTGGTGACGGCGGCAGATCAAATGGGTCTGACCATTGTTGCCGTGGTGCCCTACCGAGGTTTTTTCGGCTCCACCGATACCAATCAGCTGCTGGCACCTTGGTTGGAGGGACAGCAACGCTGGGAGCGATTGTTGTCATGGTTGGCAACCGATCAGCGCATGTTGGATTGTGCCTTGTTCCTGGAAAAACATTTCATTGCACCGTTGACCAGTCAGGTCTCGGGTAAATTGATGCTGGTTCTAGATCATCGACCAGACCCATCTGCCAATGCCCGTTGGCTGGCCCGGAATACCGAAATGAATGCAATATTGGCAAGCGAGCGTCTGTCGTTACCGATGTTGACACCTTATCTACCTGCTTCTGCCGAGCAGATTTGTGATCAATTGGCGCAGCATTTGTTGCCCTTGCGCAATCAGATGTTGCTGTACCGTATTGTCAAACCCATGTTGGCCAACGCCCAGCGCTTCGACCTGGCCAGCCTGTTGCCTGACCCAGTATTCGGCAGGTTTGTCGATTGGTTCCGACGAGAGTTGCTGGATCAGATGGCCAGTCGTGTCGCCGGCCATTGGTCAACTTGTCTTCCTGCCGAGCAGGCCACTCATTATGAAGGTGTGGATGTGGCAGTTGCGACCCAATATGCATTGACCGAACGTTTGTTGACCGAACATCTCGGTCGCTTCAGCGGGGTACGCACATGAAGCAGCAGGCGCTGGTCTATTTCTTGTGGGAAAAGAATATCGATGTATTGCGCCATCACCTGGCGCGCTTTCCCGAGTGCGTGATTCTGGTCTACGGTCCCTATACCGGGGCCCTATCACCTGCCATACAGGAGCTGGCTGGCAGCCGCCTGGTCGACATCGGCCAGTTGCTGACCCAGGCCGATTTACCCGAGCTTCAGCAGGCGCTGGCCCTGTACGAACAGCATGTGGATACCCTGGGTCAGACCGATGCCTGGTTGGGGTTGTGCGAAACCTTATCACTGGCGCCACTTGACGTTGCTGAATCGGTCATCGAATCGGCCCGGGGGCATGGCGCATTGGGCATTCAGTTGCTAGCCGCTTTGAGCAAGGCCCGCCGTCTTTACGATATCCGGCTGTTACTGTTGAATGAAGATGTGACGGCCGCTGGCCGGTTGACTACAGGTTGGGGCCGAGCCCATGGCGTACCCAGCCTATTGGTGCAGCACGGGGTACAGCTATCCACTGCTTATACAGTCCATGGCGATTTGTTTGCCGATGCTGCCGCAGTGTTTGGTGGTCGTGGCACTGAAGCTTACCTGGACGTAGGGGTAGCGCCTGAACGATTGTTCATTACCGGCAATCCTGCGTGGGATCGTTATCCAGACTGGATTGCCCAGCGTGAGACATTGCGTGCCGATTTATGCGCACGACACAGCCGTGACGCTGCCCAGCCCATTATTTTGTTCGGTACCACGTGGGCGGCCAACCTGACTGCGTTGGGGGACGAACAGATCTATGGCGATACCTTGCGTGATTTCATGCGGGCTTTGCCGCCATTGTTGGCAGCCGGTTTATCGCCGCAGTTCGTGATCAAGGATCGTGCCGCCAACGCGCACTTTGGTACTGAACGTTACCAGCAGATTGCGGTCGAGGAGGGCATCGATCCAGCTTTGTTTACCTATGCCACTGCTGACACCGAAGCCTGGGTGGTCGCCAGCGATGTGGTGATCTCAGTCGATTCCAATCTCAGCATTGAAGCGATGATGGCAGGTACGCCAACCATCAACTTGATGAATGAAACCGGCATGCTGTTAGGCCCCAGCTTTGATGCCGATGCCGGTGTGCTGGAAGTGGAAGCGGATGAGTTGGCAGGTACGCTGGCCAACTTATTGACTGATGGCGGTTTCCGTTTCACCTTGCGTCAGCAAATGGCTGCCCGGTTACCCCATTACAACCATCGCAGCGAACAGACTGCCGCTGAGCGGGTATCAGAGCTGGTGGCGCGCCTGGGGCAATTCCATGCGACCGAACAGCACTACGTATGGCAGCAATACCTGGAAGTGGAAGATATTGATGCCACCGGTTACCACGAGGGTGCACGGGGTGATCTGGTGGCCATGTTCACCAATACACCACGCCTGGTGCTCGATATCGGTTGTGCTGCGGGCGGTACCGGCCGGGTGCTGAAGCAGCTGTATCCGGATGCGCAGGTGTGGGGTATCGAAACCAACCGGGCGGCGGCGGAGGTGGCAGCCACCCGGCTGGACAGGGTGCTGGTCGGCAAGTTCGAGGAATTCGACCTGGAGCGCGAAGGCATCACAAAGGGCAGCCTGGATGGCGTGATTGTGGCTGACGTGCTGGAACATATGTACAACCCGTGGAAGGTGATGGAGACCCTGCGGCCATACCTGTCACCACGGGCTCAGGTCATCGCCAGTATCCCCAATGTCCGTAATCTGGCGTTGATGAACGACCTGGCCAATGGCCATTGGAAGTATGAAGCGTTGGGTTTGCTGGACATTACCCACATCCGCTTCTTTACCTATAAGGAAGTGGAACGTTTCTTCCGTGAGACCGGATACCGGGTGGTGCGCACCACCTATGGCATCGATACCCGCCTGAAGGATGTCTTCGAGCAGCATCGGGATCATTGTCCGACCAACCTCGACACGGGCAAGATGTTGTTGCGTGATGTGAGCCAGGAAGAACTGTATGAATTGTGCAGCCTGCAATTCTATGTGGTGGCCGTGCCATCGGAAGCGGCCGATGCCGATCCGGTAGCGTTGGATGCCGGACAGGTGCCGGCCTTACGCCATCAACAACTGTTGAAACAGCATACGTTATCCGTGGCGGAGGCCGAACAGTTCGAACTGCGCATGGCGCAATGGCGGGATCATCCATTGTTCCATGTGGCGGTGATTTTGACAGCCGAATCCGGTCCGCAACTGGGGCAAACCATTCAGTCGCTGGCGCAACAGGGCTATTACCGGGTAAGGATATCCATTCTCTCCGGCAGTGCAGCCCCTGCCGATTTCGTCGGCAATGAGCGCATTGAATGGTGCCAAGCGGAAGGCAGTGTCTTTGACGCGCTCAACCATTTGTTTGCACATACCGACGCGGATTGGTTGCTGGTATTGAATGCCGGCGATCAGGTGGCGCCTCACAGCTTGCTGTTTGTTGCTGAACAGGCGTATCGGCACCCGGCCTGGCGCTTGATCTATAGCGATGAAGACACCATTGGGCAGGATGGCAAGCCAGCGTTGCCTTATTTCAAACCGGATTTCAGTCCGGACTACCTGCGTGGTTATCCTTATATCGGTGCATTGGCGTGGTTGTCCAAACCAGCTTTCAATCGCATGCTGGGTTTCCAGGCTGCATTGGCAGGTGCTGAATGGTATGACCTGCAATTGCGTCTGTTGGCAGCCTTCGGACCAGATGCATTTGGACATGTGGCCGATATTCTGATCCATCGCTGGCCAAATCAACGTTTCGATGACCTCCCTACATTGCAGATCGTCAACGCCAATGCAACCGCGCTGCAAAGTCATCTGGCAGCAACCAATACTCCAGCGACGTTGGCGTTGGGCGCCGTGCCGGGTAGCTATCGATTGCGTTACCAGCTGAGCGATCACCCGCTGGTATCGATCATCATTCCAACCCTCGATAATCTGGCTTTCCTGCGTCGTTGCCTGGAAACAGTGCTGGAGCAGACCGATTATCCACGTTATGAATTGCTGATCATTGATACTGGTAGTCAGGATTCGGAAACCCTTACTTATCTGCAAGGGTTGGAGGCATTGGGTTCGGAAAGTGTTCGCGTCTATACCTTGTCGGGCCCATTCAACTTC
This sequence comes from Chitinivorax sp. B, assembly GCF_005503445.1. Taxonomy (NCBI): domain Bacteria; kingdom Pseudomonadati; phylum Pseudomonadota; class Betaproteobacteria; genus Chitinivorax; species Chitinivorax sp. B. Next base: position 59,680 of record NZ_SCOH01000017.1, read on the forward strand.
TCGCATGTGATGAACCTGGCAGCGGCCGAAGCCCATGGTGAATACCTGCTGTTGCTGAACAATGATGTTGCCCCTTTATCGACCGATTGGCTGACCGAATTGATGGGTTACGCGGTCAGGCCCGATGTGGGTGTGGTAGGGCCGAGACTGCTCAAGCCGGATGGCACGGTGCAACAGGCTGGTTTGACATTGGGCCTGCTTGGCGCGGCCGATACTGCATTTTTCGGTATTCCGCATGATTCCAACCTGGGTTTCGGTCGTGCACAACTGGTGCAGAATGTTTCGGCCGTTTCAGGCTCTTGTCTGCTGATTCGCAAAGCAGTATTCGAGCAGGTGGGGGGCATGAATGAAGCCATCGCGATTGCCTATAACGATGTCGATTTATGCTTGCGAGTGCGCGAGCTAGGGTTACTGGTGGTGTATACGCCCTATGCGACACTACTGCATGAAGGTGGCGCTACCCTGAAGAATCCGGACCTGGCTGGTAATATTGGCACCAGGCTGGAAGCAGACCGGCGTGAACTGCATCTTCGCTGGCTGCCGCAACTGGCTCGTGATCCTTATTACAACACCAATTTGTCGCTGAACGAATATGGTGGCCAGATCGAAACCCGAGCCGGGCTGACCTGGAGCCCGCTGTCCTGGAAGCCGTTACCCCGCATTCTGGCGCACCCTGCCGATAATCAGGGCTGCGGCCACTATCGCATCATCCAGCCTTTGAGCCGCGCAGTCGATCATGGTTTGATTGAAGCGACCCATTCCTTCTCGTATTACACTCCGGTGGAGATGGAGCGCTTCGAAATCGATACCTGGTTGCTGCAACGTCAGTTGCAGCCACACCAAACTGAGATCATCCGTCAATACAAGGCATTGCATAAATGCCTGCTGGTGTTCGAGCTGGATGATCTGACCACCAATCTGCCAATGAAAAGTCTGCACCGCGAACATATCCCCAAAGACATCCGCAAGTGGCTACGTGAGGCGGTAGGGCTGTGTGATCGTTTCGTGGTGTCAACTGAACCACTGGCTGAGGCTTATCGCGATCTGAGCGCCGATATCCGGGTGGTCAAGAATGCCATCGACACGCGTCAGTGGGGTCATTTTTCACCTAAACGGCGTGTGACTGTCAAACCGCGTGTGGGTTGGGCCGGTGGGGTAAGTCATACCGGTGATCTGGAGCTGTTCGCCGGTGTGGTGGCGGCACTTGCCAATGAGGTGGACTGGGTCTTCATGGGCATGTGCCCCGACAAGCTGCGGCCGCATGTCAAGGAATTCCATCCTGGTGTGCCGATTGATCGTTACCCCACGGCATTGGCTGCGCTGAATCTGGACTTGGCGCTTGCACCACTTGAACTCAATCATTTCAACGAATGCAAAAGCAATCTTCGGTTACTGGAATACGGCATCCTGGGCTATCCTGTGATTGCAACCGATATTCTGCCGTATCAGGGCAACTTTCCGATTACGCTGGTAAAGAACCGTGACCGCGACTGGATTCATGCGATTCGTGAGCAGCTGACTGATCTGGATGCATTGGCAGCTCAGGGCGACAGGTTGCGCACCTACGTGTTGGAACATTGGACCATCGAAAAACATCTGGAAAACTGGATGTCTGCCTGGTTCAAATAATTTTTGGGGTTTTGGCTAAAGTAGTGTTAGCGAATGCCGATATTCGATTCAGAGACGTGAGCAACGTCTTATTGAACGAACTAGGCTGCACCTGAAAGGAGCACAACATGCAGGTCATCAACACGAACATTGCTTCACTGAATTCGCAGCGCAATCTATCGCGCTCGCAAGACAGTCTGGCAACCTCCCTGCAGCGCCTGTCGTCCGGTCTGCGCATTAACAGCGCAAAAGACGATGCTGCAGGTCTCGCAATTTCCGAACGTTTTACAGCCCAGATTCGTGGCCTTGACCAGGCTCGCCGCAACGCCAACGACGGTGTGTCGATTGCGCAGACCGGTGAAGGTGCGCTGGAACAAATGGGTAACATCCTGCAGCGTGTTCGCGAGCTGGCTGTTCAATCCGCCAATGCGTCGAACTCCGCCGGTGACCGTCAAGCACTGAACTCTGAAGTCACCCAACTGGTTTCGGAACTGGACCGTTTCGCGACGACCACTGAATTCAACGGACAAAAACTGTTCGATGGTTCATTCGGTTCGGCAATCTATCAGGTCGGCGCCAACGCCAACCAGACAATTACCGCGACCACGGCAAACTTCCGTACTGATCAATATGGTACTTACCAATTGGGTAACGCCACCACTGCCAACGCCGGTGCGTCCGGCACGACCAACGCAGTACAAACCGGGGCGGCGATCACCACCTCGGGTAATCTGGTGATCAACGGTTCCGATGGTTCTGCAACGGTCGCGTTGGCTGTTGATGATAGCGCCAAGACCATCGCCAGCAAGATCAACTCGCAAACCCAGACAGGGGTGCGGGCAACGGCTAAAACCGAAGCTACCTTCACTTTCGGTGCGACCGGTTCTTACTCGGTGTCGGTGTTCGGCAGCAACAGTACAGCGCAGACCATCAGCTTCAGTTTGACCTCGACCAATACCGCCGGTGGATTGTCGCAAGCAGTGCAGGCCTTCAACGACCAATCGTCGAAGACTGGTATCACAGCTCGCCTCAACAACACCAACGACGGTATCGTTCTGACGGCAGACGATGGCAGCAACGTCACCTTGGGGGCAGCAGGTACGACCTCACTGGGTGCGGGTTCGGGTACCATCCAGTTGTCGGGTGCAGCGGCTACGACTATCCTGACATCAGGTACATCGGGTGCCTTGACGGTAGCAGGTCAAGTGACACTGGATTCGTCGAAGTCCTACTCGATCAGCACCAGCGGTTCAGCCATCAACTCAGGTGTGATCGGTGCAAACTCGATTGCAGCCAGTACCACTTCGGTGTCGGCTCTGCAGAAAGTATCGAACCTGGACATCTCGACGGTGGTCAACGCCACCAACGCACTGCGCATCGTCGACAGCGCACTGGGTATCGTCAACGACCAACGAGCCAAGTTTGGTGCCTTGCAGAACCGCTTTGCGGCAACCATCTCGAATCTGCAGACTACGTCGGAAAACCTGTCGTCAGCCCGCAGCCGAATTCGCGATGCAGACTTCGCGACAGAAACCGCGAACCTGAGCCGTACACAGATTCTGCAACAAGCAGGTACCGCAATGCTGGCCCAGGCGAACCAACTACCACAACAAGTACTCCAACTGTTGCGGTAAGTCGATAGCGCTTAACATCGTCGTGCCCGGCCGGCTTGTCCGGTCGGGCTTTGTGCCGTAAAGGAGTGATAAGATGACCGTTCCTTCCGTCAGCCTACCGACTCAGGTCGGTTCGGCACAGCTGGATACGTACGCCGGCGGTGTTCGAAAGCAGGACAATGCAGCACAAACCAGCGTCAGCCAGGCCGTCAATCGTGCCAACGAACAGGCTGTGGCCGAGCAGACCAGGCGGCCCACGTCGGTCGAAGAGCTGAAAAAAGCCGCCGATAAGCTGAACAAAGTGGTCAATGTGTATGCAAGCGAGCTGAAGTTTACCGTGGACGAAGACACGGGTTTTGATGTCGTACGCGTGATCGATACCCAGTCGAAAGAGGTGATCCGTCAGATCCCCTCTGAAGAGATGCTGAAGATCGCTGAAAGTATCGAACACTTGCAAGGCTTGCTGGTACGCCAGAAGGCATGATCGTCTGCCGGCCGATCGCCGGCGACGACCCAGCATGACCGTCACTCAAGGAGATTGCCATGGCCATCGCATCCCCCGGCGTCGGCTCCGGGCTTGATATCGGCAGCATCATCTCGCAGCTGATGAAAATTGAGCAACAACCGCTTACCGCTCTCGCTAGCAAGGAAATCGGCATTCAGGCCAAACTGTCGGCCTTCGGCACCGTCAAGGGTGCGTTGTCATCCTTGCAAAGTGCGATTCGTGGCTTGGCTGATGCCGGCAAGTTCCAGGCCAGCAAGTCGGCAACCTCCTCCAGCAGTGAAACTCTTACCGCAACGGCTGCAGCCGGAGCGGCGCTGGGTAGCTACAATATCGAGGTCAGCAAGTTGGCGCAGGCGCAACGTTTGACCACTACCGGTCAGACTGCCAAAAACACCGTAATTGGTAACGGTACCTTGAGCTTCACGTTCGGCACCATTTCAGGTGGTACTTATGATGCCGACACGGGTAAGTATACCGGGGCCAGCTTTACCAGTAGCGGCAGCGCAGCCAAGACCGTTACCATTGATGCCACCAACAACAGTCTCGAAGGTATTCGTGATGCCATCAATAAGGCAGGTATCGGCGTCACGGCATCCATTGTCAATGATGGTAGCGGTACACCTTATCGTCTGACCTTGTCATCGAATAATCCGGGTGTCAGCAACAGTATCAAGATCGGTGTGACAGGTGATGCTGCGTTGCAAAACCTGTTGGCGCATGATCCGGCCGTCGATGCCGGACAGGCATTGCAGCAGACTGTCACTGCTCAGAATAGTGAGCTTAAGGTAGATGGCATTGCCATCAGCAAGCCCAGCACTACCATTACCGATGCGATTGAAGGCGTGACCCTCAATCTGTTGAAGACCAACGTCGGTACGCCGACCAAGATCACGGTTGCAACCAGCGGCAGCTCCCTCACGACTGCAGTGACTGCTTTCGTCAAAGCCTACAATGACATGAACAAGTTGCTGGATGAGATCACCGCCTATGATGCCAGTGGTGCCAAAGCCGGTGGTACGGTAGGTAAATCAGGTCCGTTGCAGGGAGATACCACAATCCGTAGTATGCAATATCGCTTGCGGCAACTGTTTGGTACAGAGATGGTTGGGGTTGATGCCTCGGTCAACTCGCTGGGCAAGGTGGGGATCGCGTTCCAGAAGGACGGGACATTGAAAGTGGATTCGGCCAAGCTGCAGTCCGCGATTGACAATAAGTTCAATGATGTGACTGCCCTGTTCGCTGCCACGGGCAACGCGACAGATAGTCTGGTCAAGTATCAGGGTTCCACCGCGTCCACCCAGGCGGGTACCTATACTATTAATGTCACCAGTTTGGCGACTCAGGGAAAATTGGTCGGAGGGGCGGTGACCAGTGGTTTGACCGTGACTGCCGGTGTGAATGACTCGTTGGCGGTGACCTTGGATGGCAAAGCTGCCACGGTGACGCTGACTGCCGGTACCTATACCAGTGTTGCCGAGCTGGCAGCCGAGGTTCAGTCCAAGGTCAACGGCAATACTGCTTTCTCAGGTAGCAAGGTGGCAATCACCGGAACTGGGGATGCGACCAGCTTTACGTTGACAGCTACATCCGATCTGTATGGAGCCAATTCAGCTTTTACGGTAAGTGGTACGGCAGCAGCCTTTTTTGGTGGTACGCCAACTGCGACCACCGGTGCCGATGTGGTGGGCACCATTGGTGGTGCGGCAGCCACGGGTAGTGGCCAGAAATTGACTTCTACGGCTGGCCCGGCAATTGGTTTGGCGGTCAATATTACCGGTGGCGCCGAGAATAGCGATCGCGGTACCATTAGCTTCTCGCGCGGTTTCGCCGCCCAGATGGATAAGTTGTTGGATGAATTCCTCGGCAGTAAAGGGGCGATTGCATCCCGTACCGAAGGCCTGAATGCATCGGTCAAGGATATCGACAAGCAGCGGGCCGCGATCAGCCGTCGCCTGGAAGATACCGAACAACGCTATCGCAAGCAGTTCACCGCACTGGATGTGATGCTGGCGAATATCAACAAGACCAGTCAATATCTGACCCAGCAGTTGGCAATGCTGAACCGTTAACCCACGCACGGCGACAACATGACCGGTTATCCACGTTCTGCAGTGCATGCTTATACCAAGCATGCACTGGAAAATGAAATCAACAGCGCCAGCCCGCACAAGCTGATTCTGATGTTGTTCGACGGCGCACTGGCATCGATTGCTCAAGCCCGGTTACATATCGAATCATCGCAGATTGCTGCCAAAGGCAATGCCATCTCCAAAGCGATTGCGATTGTGGAGGAAGGGTTGCGCCTGAGTCTGGACAAGAACGTTGGTGGTGAGCTGGCGCAGAATCTGGATGCGTTATACGAATACATTTCGCATTGCCTGCTGATGGCCAATATTCAAAACGATATTGCCATGCTGGACGAATCCAGTACGCTACTGATTCAATTGCGTGACGCTTGGCAGGCAATTGCACCTCAAGCAGGTACTAGCCCGACCGATCCTGTTCCACCCGCTCCGGATAACGGTGACCGTAACACCGCCAGCTATGGCAAGGTATGAATGCCGACGAATTACTCAGCTGTTATGCTGAGCTGCATACACTCAGTCAGGAGATGTTGCTGCATGCCCAGCAGGAACAATGGGACGAGTTGCTTGCGTTGGAGCAGGCACGCATTCCACTGTTACAGCAAATCGCTAACGTGGATCTGAGCGATTTCGACCTACCTGCGGCCACACGTGTCGCCTTGCAAGAACAGATTGCAGCCATTCTGGAGGCCGATCGGCAAACCGGCGAGCTGACCGAATCCTGGCTGAGTGAACTGAGGGGCATTTTCGCCAGTGCCAATAATGAAAGAAAGATTTCAGATACCTATCGCTAGCCACGATGTAGCTGATTGACAACGGTTGTGTCACATTGAGAAAAAGGCCTGTGCGGAGTAAGCTGAATCATGATCTGCTTTTTGATGGGTATCGGGCCGTACTTACATGGATGCCATTGTTGTTACCTGGCGTGAGCTACTGGTCGTCGGGGCCATTGTTATCGGGATATATGTTGCCGAGTGGTTCGCATTCATGCGTGCGAGCAGGCGCGCCCGTGAAAAACGTGAAACCATCATGCCCAGTCCGGCCATGCATGAGTTGCTGGGTCGTCTGGAATTGTTGGAGGCTGAAATACAGGCCTTGCGTCAGCGGGTGGACGCGCCCAAGCAGCCAACTGCAGCAGCAAAAGGGGCGGAGTTGGACAAGCCTGGCTCTCCTTATAGTCAAGCGGTGGAGCTGGCCAAGCAAGGACTAGATGCCGCTACGCTGGCCGCTCATTGCGGTATTTCCCGTGGTGAGGCGGAGCTGATCATCGCCTTACATCGGTTTGACTCGGTATGATTCACAATGATGCGCTAGGACAGCTTAATCAACTGGTCAGGCGGGTTTCGCCGACATTGATTGAGGCAAATCAGGAAAAGCCACCCGTCAGCAATGACCGGTCACAGCAGTTTGTTCCTGGTGAACGTATTCCCGCCCATGTACTGGCAGCTTTACCCAATGGGCGATTTGAAGTGCTGGTTAAAAACCAGCTACTCGATATGAATCTTCCTGGCAATGCGCAGCCCGGCGAGGCGCTGGACTTGACCTTCATTCGTGCCGAGCCGCGTCCCACCTTTGCATTGACCAAGGACATGGCCGCGCTGGTGGGTAATGGCGCTGGCGAGGTCAAATTCAGTGAAACGGCCAAGTTTCTGGGCGCCTTGCTGTCTCGAGGTGAACAATCCCCAGTTGCAAAACAAGTGGTTGATGCTTCGCCAATCATCGACACGTCGGCACCGGATACCAAGGCGATTGCGCAGACATTGAATCAGGCGGTGACACGTAGTGGGTTCTTTTATGAATCGCATCAGGCGGAGTGGGTAACTGGCCAGCGCAGCCTGCAAACCTTGCAAGATGAGCCGCAAGCTAAACTGGGCAGTGAACAGACTGTTGGGAAGGAGAGCACTGCTGCTCCGTCACGTGCTAAGGTTGAGTCTGCCTTGGTGGCACCCAGGGCCGAGCCTGCTGATGCAACCCGTGTCACTGGCCCGGCACGCGAGGCCACGCTGTTGTTACCGGATGCCAATACAATGACCGACAAAGCCAGCAGCCTGAATGGTGCGGAGCTTGCGCCTCAACTGAGGCAGATCGTGCAACAGCAACTGGGCATGCTCGATACTCGTCAGCTGATGTGGCACGGCATGGCATGGCCTAATCAGCCAATGGATTGGTCGATCGAAGAGCAATTGGCTGCTCAGCAAGGTGCAATGGAAGCCGGAGAGGATCGGGCATGGTATTCTCGCATGAAACTGAACTTGCCCAGTCTGGGTGAGGTGGTGATAGGTATCAGCCTGCGTGGTCAGGATGTCGCAGTCAACTTTCATGTGGCCAAGCCTGATACTGCAGATCGGATTCGTGAAGCCAGGGGTGAATTGAATCATCAACTGGAGGCTGCAGGGCTTCGTCTGGCTGGGAGTACAGTTGATTTGAACGACGAAGCTGATGCAAATGGATAAAGATCGTCAGCGTCAGATGGCTGTGGCTATGGCCTACCAAACCGGAATGAATGCGCCGAAGGTAGTGGCGAAAGGCCGCGGCGTGCTGGCGGAAATGATCATTGAGCGTGCACGCGAGGCCGGCGTGTTCGTACATGAGTCGCCAGAGCTGGTGTCGTTGCTGATGCAGGTTGATCTGGATCAACATATTCCACCCGAACTTTATCGTGCAGTGGCGGAGCTACTGGCCTTTATCTACTTTCTGGAGCAGGGTGGCACTGCTGATGCCCCTGTACTGTCATTGTCGGAAATGTCCTCAACTGTCGATGGCGAACCATCTGCCTGATCGCGTAGACTTCCGATTCATATTGATTTCGTTTTCCCATCCGTACTGATCCAATGGTGATAAACCATCCAGTCGCCGCCTGAGAGGTGGCACCACCCAGCTTTCTTCAATAAGGATTTCAAATGACACAACCTGTAGTCGGCTATATCGGCTTGGGCATTATGGGCCGCCCCACGGCTTTAAATCTGATCAAGGCAGGTTATGCCTTACACGTTTTCGCACGCAGGGCTGCGGCACTGGAACCACTTATTGCGGCAGGGGCCGTTGCCTACGATAGTCCGAAGGCAGTTGCGGCGGTGGCCGATATTATTTTCATCAATGTTTCCGATACGCCGGATGTGGAACAGGTATTGCTGGGTAGCGGTGGGGTGATTGAAGCAGGCAAGATGGAGCAGATTGTTGTCGATATGAGCACCATCGCACCCATTGCTGCCCGTAATATAGCTACCAAATTGGCAGCGCGGGGAATCGACCTGTTGGATGCCCCGGTGTCCGGCGGCGAGGCAGGTGCAATCGCCGGCACTTTGTCGATCATGGTTGGAGGCAAACAGACTGCCTTCGAGCGTGCCCTTCCCTTATTGCAGGTGCTGGGCAAGAATATTGTCCATGTTGGCGACAGTGGGGCGGGGCAAGTTGCCAAGGCGTGTAACCAGATCGTGGTGGCTGGCACGATTGCAGCAGTGGCCGAAGCAATGACCTTTGCCAGATGCAATCAGGTGGATGCAGGTAAAGTTCGTGAAGCTTTGATGGGTGGATTTGCAGGTAGCAAGATTCTGGAGGTGCATGGAAAGCGCATGCTGGATAATGATTTCAAGCCCGGATTCAAAAGTCGACTGCATCAGAAGGATATGCACATTGTGCTGGAGACGGCCCGCCAATTGGGTCTGGCATTGCCTATTAGCAGTCAGACGACGCAATTGATCAATGCATTGTTGGGATCGGGGGACGGCGAATTGGATTCATCTGCCATGATCAAAGTGATTGAGAGAATGTCTGGACAGTAATCTCTTGTAGTTGTTGTCACTGGCTGTCAATTCCTGGCGACTTTGAACGGGGGCGCCGTGACAGCTCTGCGTGTGCGATTTGCGGCATTACTTGAAGGTCACCGTACACACTGCAAGAAAGTGATCGGATGGAGGTAGTCGACCCTCGCGATGGGCATTGATCTTGCAACGGTTGATTTGGAATTTGGTGCTATCCACGTGAATGACACGAATGTTATAGCTCACGACGGTCATACCTGGTCCTGGATCGTTGTTCTTCTGGAATAGCCAGGTCTGGTTAGGTTGGTCGGGATTACAAGACCATTGCTGGATATTGGCGCCGTCTTTCGTACTGGCTGCCAGCACATCCATGCATAACTGGCTATGTAGGTTTTTGATGGCATGGCGCCCACTTTCAATCGTTGCTGCATTGCCAGTGCTGAATAAGGCGATGCTACTGAGTAGCCCGAAAATCGGCCACCATCTGGATGGACTGAATGGCATAGTTTTCTCCTTTGCTGAGATTGAATGCAAGGTTGCCATGGATGTATCTGACCTTGATCGGATTACGTTCTATTTTTTTGTCATAGGGATGGCAACATGGCTGAGATGTGCTGGAAAAGGACTTGCAAACTGTTGATTCATGCCACTTGAGTAGAAAATGAAAGCGTTGTTATTTAGTCGGGGGAATTTTGCCTGAATGTTTGAACTCATTCTTTACATGGAGCAATTTCAAGCAATGACGGTTGAATGTCTGGCGTGGGCGTTTGATGGCTTAAAGGCGCTAAATCTGGGTGTGAGCCGGGGTAAGCGAAAAGTGCGTTCCGGCGGTACGGAGTCAGTCGATTTTTGTTGAAATGATACTTTGATATATCTTTTGCTTTGAAAAGGCTTGGCAAGATGGCATAATGCTGTTTTACCCCCGATTAACTTTTACCTTAGAATTGAGGTCGATATCAATGCCTAGCGTCCGCGTCAAGGAAAATGAGCCATTCGAAGTGGCTCTGCGTCGTTTCAAGCGTACTGTCGAAAAAACTGGTCTGTTGACTGAGTTGCGTGCTCGTGAGTTCTACGAGAAGCCGACTGCTGAACGTAAGCGCAAACTTGCTGCGGCCGTCAAGCGTCATTACAAACGTCTGCGCAGTCAACAACTGCCGCCGAAAATGTACTGATCAGCCGCTTGAAGGCACAGAGAAAGGCCGCTAGTTGTTTAGCGGCCTTTTGTATTTTAAAGGAGAAAACAATGAGCCTGAAGCAACGCATTCAAGATGATATGAAAAATGCAATGCGCGAGAAAAACGCGCAGCGCTTGTCGGCCATCCGCCTGTTGACGGCTGCAATGAAGCAGAGGGAGGTCGATGAACGCATTGAGCTGACGGACGAACATGTCATTGCCATCATAGACAGGATGTTGAAGCAGCGCCGCGACTCAATTACTCAATTTGAGGCAGCAGGGCGGCAAGATCTGGCTGACAATGAAAAGTTTGAAATGACCGTGTTGCAAGAATACATGCCTGTTCAGCTATCAGATGCTGAGGTTGAAGCTGAGGTGGTCGCGGCAATGGCGCAGATTGGTGCGACGGGGCCCCAGGATATGGGTAAGTTGATGGGTGTGTTGAAGCCCAGGTTGGCGGGTCGTGCGGATATGACCAGGGTATCGCAACTGGTTAAGGTCAAGCTGGCGGGCTGATTCACACATTGTGGGGGTTGGCTGGTCATTGACCGCCGGAATCCGTTAGAATAGGCATATTGCGCAGCATTCTGTTGCGCAATTTTTCTTCCATTCTCATGTGGCCTGGTGTGTCCCGTATCCCTGATAGTTTCATCCAGGATTTGCTCAATCGTGTCGATATTGTCGATGTGGTGGATCGCTACGTTCCGCTCAAGAAGTCCGGCGGTGAGTATAAGGCCTGCTGTCCGTTTCACGGCGAAAAAACACCTTCATTTTATGTCAGCCCAGTCAAGCAGTTCTATCACTGCTTTGGTTGTGGTGCCAATGGCACAGTCATCACATTTCTGATGGAGCATGCTGGCCTTGGCTTTGTTGAGGCGGTAAAAGAGTTGGCTCAGGCTGTGGGTATGCAGGTCCCGCAGGAAGATGCCACCCCGGAAGAGAAGCTGGTTGCGAAAAAGCGTGCCGAAGTTGAGGCGCTGGATTTGCCTGGTGTCATGCGAGCTGCCTGCGTGTATTACCGCAATCAACTGAAGCATGCGCCACATGCCATTCAGTACTTGAAGAAGCGAGGGGTGTCCGGCGAAATTGCTGCCAAGTTTGGTCTTGGTTATGCCCCGGATGGTTGGCACGCATTGCAAGCAGCTTTTCAGGATTATGATTCCAATCCCGCGCTGATCGAATCGGGCCTAGTCAAGGAGCGAGAAGGGCGGCGGCATGATTTCTTCAATGATCGGGTGATGTTTCCGATCGTTAATCAGCGTGGTGCGATCATTGGGTTTGGTGGGCGGGTGATGGACAGGGGTGAGCCCAAGTACCTGAACTCACCAGAAACGGTGTTGTTTGAAAAGGGTCGTGAGCTTTACGGCTTGTATCAGGCTAGGCAGTCGATTCGTGATGCCGGCAAAGCGTTGGTTGTCGAAGGGTACATGGATGTCGTGTCGCTGGCTCAATATGGTGTGAGCTATGCTGTAGCGACGCTGGGTACTGCTACCACTGCGCATCACCTGCAGAAGCTGATGCGCCACACCGATCACATTGTATTTTGCTTTGATGGTGATAAGGCTGGTCGCAAGGCGGCTTGGCGGGCATTGGAAAATGCGCTGCCGCTGTTGCAGGACGACAAGCGCCTGGATTTTCTGTTTTTACCTGATGAGGAAGATCCTGATACCTATGTTCGCCATTTTGGGCGTGAGGCTTTCGAAGATCTGATGGCAAGGGATGCGCTGCCGCTGACGGCCTTTATGCTGCGTGAGCTGGCAGCTAAGTCGGACTTGCAGACTGATGAAGGGCGTGCGCGACTGATCAAGCTGGCGCAGCCATTAATTACTCAGATTCCTGCGCAGGCATTGAGCTTGATGCTGCGTAAGCGCTTTGCGGAGTTGTTGGGCATTGGTTCGGATGAATTGGATCGTCTGCTTGGGATTCGTGTTGCGCAGTCTCGTTATGGTAAGCCTAGGTCAAAGCCAGCATTGCCGCACTCTGGACGCCGTCAGGCGCCATCAATCGAGCGGAAGGTCATTGAGTGGTTTTTGCGTGCGCCAGGCTGGGCGCAGCATGTTGCATTGCCGCAGTGGGAGGGTGATCAGCCGGAGATGCAGGCGCTTTATGCGCTTTATGCTTATTTAGTAGCACACCCTGGATTGGCTAATGCCGCACAGGTCTTGGAGTGCTTTCGTGATTCCCCATATGAGGGAACGTTGCGACATGTTCTGGGGGCGGCAATGGATGAGCACGAAGGCTTTTCTGATGAAGAGGCTTGGGTTGAATTGACTGATGCTGTTTCCAGGCTTGAGAGGCGTGTCAATGAACAGCAGAGCAGGCCGTTTATGGCGGAGAAGAATTTGTCGCCAAGCAGCCTCTCTGATGAGGATAAGCAGATTTGGCGCCAGCTCTCCATGACTAAGTTGCGATCGGAAGGGTGATTTTCCCGGTCTGGTGGCATTGGATGAGTTTGATTGTTGGCGGGGTTGCCTAGTAGGTTGGGGCGTCAAAACAGCCAGATTTGGTGTCATTTTGCGAGGTTTAGATCGAAATATTAGTGTTCAATGAATCATTAACTAACAATTCGGTCTATAACTTGGATATAATCAACAGCTTTTTCAGTTTGAAAATCAGGAACGGAACCTATGGCGGCAGATCAAGAATTCGACAAGCCTGACATCCCTCAGCCCGAGAAGGAGAGCGCCCCCAGTGGTCGCGCCATGTCGCCGGCCGACGCCGAGGCACGTCGTGCTCGCCTCAAGACGTTGATTGTGCTCGGCAAAGAGCGTGGTTACCTGACCTTTGCCGAAATCAACGACCATTTGCCGGAAGACATGCTGGATGCCGAACAGATTGAAGGCATCATCAGCATGATCGCCGACATGGGCATACAGGTGTATGACGAAGCACCGGATGCCGAGCAATTGCTGATGTCTGACGCAACCCCGGCTGTTGCAGACGACGACGCCGTGGAGGAGGCTGAAGCGGCGCTATCCACGGTTGATTCCGAGTTTGGTCGCACGACTGACCCGGTACGGATGTACATGCGTGAAATGGGTACCGTTGAACTGCTGACCCGTGAGGGCGAAATCGAAATCGCCAAGCGCATTGAAGAAGGCCTCAAGCACATGATCCAGGCGATCTCGGCATGTCCGATGACGATCGCCGAGATGCTGCGCTTGGCCGATGCTGTCGAAAAAGACGAGTTGCGTGTCGATGAATTCATTGATGGTATCGTCGACCCGAATGCAGTTGAGGCAGAAGAAGCAGAATTCAAAGAGCCGAGTGACGAAGAAGAGTTGGCTGCGGCGGAAGAGGAAGAAGAGGACGAAGAAGGTGGTGGTGGCGGTGCCATGAGCGCCAACCTTGAATTGCTCAAGGCTGACATGCTGGCGAAGTTCGCCATTATTCGTCCATTGTATGAAAAGATGATCAAGGCACTGCAGAAGTCAGGGCCGGGCAGTAAGCAATATGCTGAGGTGCAGGAAGCCATTTCCGCTGAGTTGCTGAACATCCGTTTCACGGTCAAGCAAATCGAAGCAATGTGTGATGCATTGCGCAAGCAGGTTGAAGAGATCCGCAGTTACGAACGTGAGATCATGGAGATCTGTGTGAATCGCGCAGGCATGCCGCGCGAGTTGTTCATCAAGAGCTTCCCCAGCCATGAAGTAGATCATGATTGGGTGCTGGATCAGATTGGTCTCGCCAAGCCTTACAGTGAAGCCATTGACCGCCAGAAGCATGCAATTTTTGAAGCACAGAAGCGATTGTCGGTGATTCAGGATCAGGCAATGATCCCGATCAAGGAGTTGAAAGAGATCAATCGTCAGATGTCGACGGGCGAAGCCCGTGCCCGGCGTGCCAAGCGTGAAATGATCGAGGCCAACTTGCGTTTGGTGATTTCGATTGCCAAGAAATATACCAACCGTGGTTTGCAGTTCCTGGATCTGATTCAAGAAGGCAATATTGGCTTGATGAAGGCAGTGGACAAGTTTGAATACCGTCGTGGCTATAAGTTCTCGACTTACGCTACGTGGTGGATTCGCCAGGCTATTACGCGTTCGATTGCCGATCAGGCGCGCACTATCCGGATTCCAGTGCACATGATCGAGACAATCAACAAGATGAATCGTATCTCGCGCCAGATTTTGCAGGAAACAGGCCTTGAGCCCGATCCGGCTTTGCTGGCGACCAAGATGGAAATGCCGGAAGAAAAGATCCGCAAGATCATGAAGATCTCGAAAGAGCCGATTTCAATGGAAACACCGATCGGTGACGATGATGATTCTCATCTGGGTGATTTCATTGAGGATGCAGTGACGTTGGCGCCAAGTGATGCGGCTGTCTATGCTGGCTTGCGTGAGGCTACCAAGGAGGTGCTGGATACGTTGACTCCGCGTGAGGCTAAGGTACTGCGCATGCGTTTTGGTATTGAGATGAATACCGACCATACGCTGGAGGAAGTCGGCAAGCAGTTCGATGTGACCCGTGAGCGTATTCGTCAGATTGAGGCCAAGGCATTGCGTAAGCTGCGCCATCCGACACGTTCCGAGCGGTTGAAGAGCTTTCTGGATAACAACGAAAGCTCGCAATAAAGGTCTTAGGGCGCATCCAGCTTGGATTTGTCCAGAAAGCTGCTATAATAGCGGGCTTTCGGGCCTTTAGCTCAGTCGGTTAGAGCAGAGGACTCATAATCCTTTGGTCCCGGGTTCGAGTCCCGGAGGGCCCACCAAAATATAAAAAGGGGTTAGCTTTGTGCTAACCCCTTTTTATATTTGTCCTTGCCCTGAACTTGAGCAACTTCAGTTTACCTAAAATAAGGTTGGTTCATTCGTTCCACCGCAGCGGTGATCAATTGTGTTGGCAATGTCTCAGCTTCCAGTGCCAATACGGTTGCATCCAGCTGTTGCTTCAATGCCCGTGCCAACTGCAAGCCGACTTGGTCACGAGTGATAACGATGCTGCCATAGCATTCCAGTCTGTCAGTCCGGTTTTCAAAGATCAGTTCACCAATCTGCAGGCTATCAGTTTCGTTGGCAAATGGGGTGATTGCGGACATGGGATCTCCTCGCATTCAAAATTGGCTTAACATGATTTGAATCATCGTCGGCATGGCTTGCTGGGTCAGCGAGATGATTGCCAGCCACGGCTTAATCCATTCAAGAGGTAGCTTGATGGATGTCATACTTGGTTGTGCTGGTGTATTGTGGTGCGACGGACTCGCAACACCATGGTTGTTGGCATCGTGGATTGGATGCGCAAATGTTATTCAGTATTTTATGGCTGTTTATTAATACAGTCAATGCCGTTGAAGCCTTATTGGGACTGGATCTTATTGAGTATCAAACACTGCTCTTTTGGGTTTGTTCATGATGTTGGTGGCAAGCCCTTAGAGCCGCAACAAAACCCTTCTGGTGTTGTTGTGCAAACTCGTCGTACTTTCCGTACTGCTTCTGTTTGCACACCTAACCAGAACCACTTCGCTGGGTTTTGTTAGCGGCGCTTAGTAGGGGGTGTGTTGATCAGCACATGCGCCTCAATCAAGTATTTACAAGCAGATGTTGAATGGATTCTTAAGATGATTTCGTTGTTGATTACACCCGTGCCATATTGAATATACGGGCTGGACGTGCGTGTGCGGATGGTCAGTACATCGGCACTCGATGACTATCAAACCATGCTGGGGTGACATGAAGATGAAAGTCTTTCTAGATGATGAGCGTGCAACGCCGGAAGGTTGGGTGCGTGTATTCTGGCCCGACGAGGCGATTGCGCTGCTTCAGACCGGTGAGGTTGAGGAAATCAGTCTCGATCATGACTTGGGTGATGATACGCGAGGTACGGGATACGATGTCGTGATCTGGTTGGAAAATGAAGTAGCCATGCATGGATTGAAACCGCCGGTGATTCACGTTCATTCGGCCAATCCACCTGCCAGAGCACAGATGGAACAGGGCGTTTTGGCGATTCAACGTTTGGCAAATCGCTAGATGGTTGGCACGTCCGTGATAACTGAAATTAATCAGCACGTCGGTTGGAAAGGATGGCACTTGTTGTGTCATCGGTCAGAAAACCGTTCGCACTTAGTGATGCGGAGTTGTGAATTGGCACTTTATCTGGTGGCCATGTGATACATTTGCCATCATGCGTTACCATCAATGGATCATGATCATCTGGCTGGCGATCAGCCTGCCTGTCAGCACTGCTGCTGCGGGGTCATTTGGCATGTGCCAGTCCATTGGTATGGCTCAGCCTGATAATGTGGAGGCTGAGCATGGCACGCACTGCCAAGATCAACAAGCCACCAAACTGACCACTTGCGATCAATGTAATTGGTGCCAACAGGTAGCCTCGGATGACTCGGTCAGTCCGTTACCTATCTTGGGTATGGTGGCGCCTTTGGCCTTTCTCTCAATACTATTTGCCCCGGATGGGGTGCTGTTTCGGCCTTTTCGTCCCCCTTCGTTCTGATTGTAGTGGATTGGTACATCGTTGATGGCGATGTTGCCGTATCAGATTTGTGATGAATGAAGTGCTCCAATAAGCAGCTACACTGAGTTTGGGCGGCTTGTTGATACGCATGATTGAACAGATTCAGGATGATTGATGATGAAAAGACGTCGTTTTCTCACCTCGTTGGGTGGTTTGGCTACCATGGGTTTTGTTGCGCCGTGGGCAAGGGCTGTGTCGGGTGACATGGCACATGGCATGCATGCAAGCATGTCTCAAGCTGCAACCGAATTGGCCGATATCACGGCTTTACCCAAAGGCGCCTTGTTGGCAGATTTGCCACGGCTGGCCAATACAACCAAACAGGATGCTCTTTTCCGGGCTACCCTAGTTGCGGCACCGACCAAACATAAAGTGATGACAGGCACCGAAACCCAATGTTGGACCTATAACGGCAATCTGCCAGGTCCATTAATCGATGTGTTTGAGGGTGACACGGTCGAGATTTTGCTGGAAAACCGGTTACCGCAAGCAACTACCATTCATTGGCACGGCCTGCCAGTACCACCCGAGCATGACGGCAATCCGCAAGATGCAGTACCACCTGGCGAGCAACGTTGGTATCGTTTTACCTTGCCCAAAGGCAGTGCCGGTACGTACTGGTATCATCCGCACCCACATGGCACCACGCCAGAACAAGTATTCCGTGGCATGGCCGGGGTCTTCATTGTCCGTACCAAGGAGGATCCGCTGGCGGATATTCCGGAGCGGTTGTTGCTGGTATCTGATCTGAAGCTGGCCAAAGATGGCCAGATAGCGCCAAATGATACCAATGATGAGATGAACGGTCGTGAAGGGCAGTTTGTGTTGGTCAATGGACAGCACCAGCCGATATTGCGCTTCCACCAAGGTGGGCGAGAGCGTTGGCGTATCTGGAATGCCAGCAATGCTCGCTATTTACGCCTGACTTTGCCAGGGATGCGATTTGCGTTGGTCGGAACGGATGGTGGGTTGCTGGAGCACCCCATACCTAACCTCACTGAATGGTTGGTGGCACCCGCTCAACGGGTGGAGCTGATTGTGGAGGTGGGTGAGCAGCCAGGTCTGATTGATCTGACGGCGGCGGTCTATGCGCGGGGTAAGATGGGGAGTGTTCAGCCAGACCAGCCCCAGCGTTTGCTGACGGTGGATTTTGGTGCGGTCAAAGCAACAACGCTGGCACCACTGCCAACGGTGTTGCGACGTATTGAGCCGCTGGGAAGGCATCGTGCCAAAAAGCGCGTGGTCTTTTCGGAGGAGATGTCGATGGCTGACGGTCGCCACGATATGAAGTTTCTGCTGAATGGACGCCGCTACGATATGTCCCGGGTTGATCTGATCAGTCGCATCAATCAGATAGAATTGTGGGAAATTGTCAACCAGGCGGACATGGATCATCCATTCCATATCCACGGCACACAGTTTCAGGTGGTGGAAAGTGTGTTTGAAGGAAAAACGACACGGCCGGCTTATCGTGCTTGGTACGATACCGTCAACCTGCGGGCGGGTGAGATCGTACGTATCAAACTGGTACAGTCGTTCAAGGGGTTGCGTATGTTTCATTGTCATATTCTGGAGCATGAAAATGCAGGCATGATGGCCCAATTGAAGGTGATTTGATCAACCAGTCGATACGTCACAAAATGGCAGGTCCGCACTGCGGACCTGCCATTTTTGTTTTCAATGAAATTGATAGTTCAATATCCGTATTTAATTAAATATTGAATGGGTAAGTAATTTATGCGGGCAAGGTGGGATTAATTGTCAAGACCTGTGTTCGGTTCAGTCAAAATGATGTCTGTCAATTGAATGGCTGGATAGGGTGAGAATACATCGGCGCAAGTACTGTGGCGGATTACACCTGATCTTTGCCAGCAGGTTGAATGATTCGTTTCAAATGACTGGGGCATAGTAATTGTGCTTATATTTAATTGACGTACCTACTTCCTAAATAGCAAGTGCAATTGTAGAATAGACACCATGCAGATCAATCACCGATTCCATCGTTTTATTTCCTGGCTGGCCATTCTGGCTGTGCTGATGGGAGCGTTGGTACCGACAATTTCCTATGCAATGAAAACCCCATCCGCTGAATCGGGCTGGGTAGAAGTCTGCACCGCCAATGGCATGAAATGGATCAATACGGCTGGGGCGTTGGTTGATAGCCCATCTTCGCTACCTAGTGATCATCACATCAAGCATTGTCCCTATTGTAATCTGCATACTGATCAGGCTGATTTGCCCCCTGCAGCCTCCCTGTCGCTACCTGTGATGCCTTTTACCTCACTGGTACCTGATCGTTTTCTCTCCGCGCATACCACTTTGCATGCCTGGGTTGCGGTACAACCCCGTGCCCCCCCTTTCCTGACTGTCTGATTTCCCACGCAACTTGTTATTGTTGATTGCATGTTGGCCTGCGTGCTGCCGTGCGCCATTGCTTTTGATGTAACCGTCATCCGGTCATCAAGGTGGTCTGCTGCCAGCATGCAATGCACTGTGTATGAATGGATTGAAGATGCATTACCGTTTCTGCTGTCCCGATACAGGTTTGGCACGGGAAGCCGATGGCAGTCACCGTCGACAGATTGCTTGCCTGATCGGCATGGTAGTTGCGACCCAGGCTTGGGCCGCGTCTACTCAGCATCGTTCTGAAGAATCAGAAGCCATGGTGGTGACGGCCACGCGTACCCGTACACTGCTTTACACCACGCCAGCGGCAATCAGTCGACTGGACGAGGATGACTTGGCCACACGTCAGGCCCAGTCCATTGGTGACGTGTTGCAAGATATACCGGGTGTGGCTGTGGGCGGCGGTCCCCGCGTTGCGGGCCGCCTGCCATCTTTGCGTGGTTTTACGGGCAAGCAGATCACCATACTGGTCGATGGAGCCCGCATGAATGAGGCTGCAGGACTCACTACACCGGTGCTGATTGATCCTTGGTTGCTGGCCGATGCCGAAGTGTTGCGTGGGTCAGGTTCCGCGCTGTATGGCAGCGGTGGTCTGGGGGGTGTCATCTCATTGCGAACCATGACCGCACGCGAGTTACTAGGTAAAGGTCAATCATGGGGGGGCGAAATACAGCAGCAATGGGATCAGGCTGATGCCAGTCAGGTGACGCGGGCAAGGGGCTATGGCTATCGCAACGGATTGGATCTGCTGGCTGGTATCAGTCGGCGTGATTGGGGTGAGATCCGTCAGGGTGGTGGGACCCGTTTGTCGCCAAATACCGGGCATGCGGGTCAAGGTGTGATCCGCACGGGCTATGAACTGATACCGGACGGGCATATTTCGATCAACCACCGGCGTTACCAAGAACAGTCAACCCGTCCCAATAATCCGCAAGCCGATATGGCGCTTGGTAACCCGGGTTTAGTGCCAGTACAGCACAATCACATCGATCAGACCCAAACCGGCTTGGCTTGGGTGCAAAAAGATGCTCAGGGTGACCCGGTGATCACGGCACAACTTTACCGCACTATGCTTGAAACCCGTGCTGATGCGAATCCTGAGCAGTTTTTACCTGCCAGCAACAGCCTTACCCAAACAGAAGGCGTCAATCTACAATATGTATTGAAGCCGACACAGTGGCAGCCTCGGCTGAGTTTTGGCCTAGACGGGTTTCGTGATCGACAGGAGGCGGCGTTTGGCGGGCAGGACAATCCGGTCATTCCCAAGGGGGAGCAGGCCGTGATCGGGGCCTATGTTCAAGGTGCATGGCAGCCTGATTCGCGATGGTCGATGCTGACCGGCTTACGGTTGGATCGATATCGCACAAAGACTGAAGCCGGCAGTTGGCTTCAACATCAACATGTCTCACCCAAAATGACCCTCTCATACCAGCTTGCGCCGCAATGGCAAGCCTGGGGCAGCCTGGCAGAGGCTTATCGTACCCCGTCTCTCAGCGAAACCCATATGAACCTGCGTTGTGACAACTGCTTGTTCAATTTTGCGCCCAACCTGGCCTTGAAACCGGAAATCGACCGTAGCCTGGAGCTGGGTATCAACCACTGGGGGAGAGATTGGTTGCAGGCGGGGGATCGGCTGATGCTGCGAGCCAGCATGTTCCATTCCAGAACCCGGGACTTGATCAGCAATACCGTGGTAGATAGCTATAGCCGCCGCTTTCCGTTTGATGGAGAAGGACTGGTGTTCCAGTATCAGAATCAGACACGGACAGAGCGAACGGGTATCGAGGCAGCACTTTCCTGGCGTTGGGCGCCCTGGCAGGTTGATCTGGGCTACAGCCGCCTGCGGGTAAGAGATCGTCAGACACGGGCACACCTGTTTGCACCGCCAGACAAATTGGTGGCGAATATCGGATGGCAGCAAGGCGAATGGAAAGTTCACTGGCGAGCACGTTGGGTTGCGGCGCAATCCTACGACAGCATTGAAGCACGGCGAACTGTTGGATACAGCACGCAGGATTTATGGTTGCAATGGACCCCAATCAAGCTGGATGGCTTGGCGCTGTCGCTGGGCGGTACCAACCTGGGAGACAAGCGCTACGTGGTGTACCAGACCGATAACCCTAGTGCACGGACCATTGAGGCGGGGCGAGCCTGGAAGTTGGCGGCAGGTTGGATTTTCCGGTGAATGAACATGGCACAGAGAAAATGCTTGAATTTAGTAGGCTGCGTGATGTTGGGCTGGGGCATCAGTGGTACGGCTGACGCAGCCCGTACGCAGCTCATCACACTACAAGTTGAGCCACAACTGGCAGGTCAGCCAGTGATGTGTGGTGCCTCTTATCCATTGCAAGGTGCGGATGGTGTGACCGTGAGGTTTGCCGATCTGCGCCTGTTCGTGTCCGCCATCGAATTGGTGGATGTAGAGGGGAGGGCTGTGCCACTGAGATTGGAGCAGGATGGGCGCTGGCAATATCGTGATACCGTGTTGCTGGATTTTGAAGATGGTCAGGTGAGTTGTGCAAATGGATCGTCTGAACAGCATCGGGTAATCACCGGCCGGATTCAACCCGGTCGCTATCGAGGATTGCGCTTTATGCTGGGTGTGCCGGCCAGATTCAATCACCAGGATGCCACGTTGGCACCCTCCCCGTTGAACCAGACCGCATTGTTCTGGAGCTGGCAAGGCGGCTACCGCTTCATGAAACTGGAACTGGACGTTTTGCAGAATGGGCAGGTCAGCGGCTTCCCAATTCATCTGGGTAGTACGGGTTGCCAGTCGTCCAGTAATCACCAGCCGGCAACGCGTTGCCGGCAACCGAACAGGGTCCAGGTGGATTTGCCGGACTTTGACCTGGCTACCGACCGGGTCCGTATCGACCTGTCTACACTTATTGCGCACACTCGTTTGGCATCCCCAACGCCTAATACGGCACCAGGTTGCATGTCAGCACCAGATGATCCGGACTGCGACGGGGTGTTGTCCGCCTTGGGGTTGACGGGAGGGAATTCGCAACGAGTATTTGGCGTGGTGAAGCCGTGATGCGGTCTTCCTCTCGATTCATCGCGCTGGTGGCCTGTTTGGCCTTTTGTATGACGCAGGTGATGGCACAGGCAGGTTTGTCTGTGCCATCAACTTATCGCTGGCCACTGCCTGACTGGGCACCCAGGCCTGTGATACCAGCTGATAATCCGATGAGTGAGGCCAAAGTCGCGCTTGGTCGTGCACTGTTTTACGACAAGCGTCTGTCAGCCAATCAAACCCAGGCCTGTGCTAGCTGCCATTTGCCTGCCCATGGATTTGGCGATGGCTTGGCATTGGCAGTTGGCAGTACTGGCGAAGCTGGCAAGCGCAATGCCATGCCACTGGCCAATGTCGCCTACCTGCCAACACTGACTTGGGCCAATCCCAATGTCACCACGCTGGAACAGCAGATACTGACGCCATTGTTTGGTGAGCATCCGGTAGAAATGGGTATGTCGGGCAAGGAGCAGTTGCTGTTCGAGCGATTGAAGGCGGATATCGATTATCCACGGCTATTCCGGCAAGCATTTCCGGAATTGAAAGGTGATATCTCGTTGCGCACAATCACCCGTGCCATTGCAGCATTTGAGCGCACCTTGTTGTCATTTGATTCACCTTATGATCGTTACCGTTATGGCAAGCAAAATCAGGCGATCTCGACGTCTGCCAAGCGCGGTGAGCAATTGTTCTTTGGCGAACGGCTGGAGTGCTATCACTGTCATGGTGGCATGAATTTCACCGACAACCAGATTCACCGTATGCAGCCCTTGGGAGAGCGGGGATTTCACAACACCGGTTTGTACAACCAAGATGGCAAAGGGGCGTATCCCCCAGGGCATCAAGGCTTGCGCGAATTTACCCAGCAAGCTGCGGATGAAGGGAAGTTCCGTACGCCAAGTCTACGAAATGTCGCCGTCACGGCACCTTATATGCATGACGGATCGATTCCTACCCTGAAGGAAGTGATTCGCCAGCACTATGCTGTCAACGGGCGTGCCGGTGGTGGAACCGGTGCCGCCAGCCCGTTGCGTAGCCAGTTCATTCAAGGCTTTCAGATAACCGAGTCAGAAATTGCCGACCTGATTGCTTTTTTGGAAAGCCTGACGGACCCGCGTTTTTTACGGCACGCCGCACATCAAGCGCCGGCCAATCGGCCGGATTCCGGTGTTCACCCTAAGCCGAAACGGAGGTAGTTCAACCATTCATGTCTCGTTTCAGGAAATCAGCTGTTTTATCAACTTTTCAACGAGGGGCACATCATGAAAATCGTTATTGTTCGTAGACAGGAAATCACCGTACAAGGTCGCGTGGGCGCCCGTTGCGCCAGCGCTTGCCGCGTCAAGCAGTAATCTGTCGCATCGGCCGGCCTGCATATGGCATTAATGCAGGTCGGTTTTCTGCCTTCTTACCTTAATCATGTGAGCTACGCCTTATCATGCAGATCGGTTTTAACTTTACGCTGGGCGAAACCACCGCCATGGTGCAGCAATTGGTGCGGGAAGGGGCTATCGACTACGTCGAGCTACTGATCGACAACTTTTTGCATGTGCCACCAGAAGACATTGCCCGCGCGTTTGATGCACCTGTTGCATTCCACATCATGTTTTCGCGGTTTCTGGAGGCCGACGAGGCATTTCTGCATGATCTGGCCAGTCGTCTGCAGCCTTATATCCAAGTGCTCAGGCCTATGTATGTATCTGATCATATTGCATATTTCTCACATCAGGGCAGGGTGCTGTTTCACATCGGTGAAATTGAATATCTTACCGAATACGAGCATGTCCGATCACGGGTGATGCAATGGCAGGCAGCCTTGGGCTGTGTGGTGCACTTTGAAAACTATCCGTCAATTGTTGATGGCAGTCACGATGCCCCGGCTTTTTTCGAGCGCCTGATGAACGACACTGACGCTGGTACCTTGTTCGACGTATCGAATGCGATCTGCGCACAACGTAATGCCGGTCCGCCGATCAGCGACTGGGTTCGTGTGATGCGACATGCCCGCCATTTTCACGTATCGAGTTACAACACGGCATTTGTCGACCAGCGTGTCACGGTGGATTCGCATGATGGACAACTGGCTGACGATACGCTGGATAGCCTGCGTCTGTATCGGCATTTGATGGACAAGCCCGGTGCGACACTCACCTATGAACGTGATGAAAACATCGAGTACGACAGTATTCTGCAGGATCTGATAACACTTCGCACATGTTATGCCGCATCGGACAAGGTTTGAACATGATCTACCCCAGTATCACTGCCTTACCTGATCGCGCCATCACTGACCGCGAACTGTTGGACTACCTGATTGATCCATCAGCCAGGACGATGTTTCCAGTTGATAGTCGGGCTTTCGTGCGGGTCGATATCAGTTTGCGTCATTACTGGCACACGTTATTCGATGTCTGCCCGGAACTGCTCGATATTGCGGACCCGGAAGGAATGGAGATTTTTGAGCCATTTCTGGCTTGGGCTGCGACACATTCATTGAGTATGGGCTGGCATTACTACCTGTGGGTAGCCCGCTGGTTGGCACAATCGCCTTATGTCACACAACTGGACGGCACGCTCAATGAGCGCCTGATGGCAGCAGCTGCAGCTCGTTGGGCGGTACTGGATCGCAGCGCGAATGCTGGCATTGTCCTTGGGCGAACAGGGTCCGACAGTTGGATCGTTGCCTGGAAGCCGAATACCTTGACTGATGGACGTAGGGTGGAACGATTGGATGTCTGCGGGGCAGTGCCGGCACCGGTATTCGATTATGGTGTGTTTTTCGCCGCCACTGATGAATTGGATGAATTTCCGGGCTGGCAGCCTATTCCATGTTGATCAGGGTGCGCGATGGCGTGGGGTTGTCATCATGTCTGGTTTGGCGGGCGATTCTTTTTCTGACAATACTGATGACGAGGATGTATCGTGTTCCGTTCCAGTATGTCACCTAATTCAGCGTCTGCATGTTGTGTGATCGGCCGCATCGACCTCTATTGCAGATCACCGGGCATGAGGCGTGAATACCGGACTGGTGTGAGTCACTTTTCAGGAGATCGCCACGATGTCTCGTCGATATGCCGCAAGATTGATGATCCCAGTCTTATCTCTGTCGCTGACAAACCTTGTTTGCCATGCGCAATCGCCGGCGGTGCCGGCACAGCCCACCTACGGTGTGGCAATCAGTACTGACCATGCACAAAGCGTGGTGGCAGCATCAATTGAAGAGGCCAGGAAAAACAATTGGAAGATGGCGATTGCCATAGTTGATACCGGTGGGCACCTGGTGCATTTTGTCCGGATGCAGGATACCCAGATCGGGAGTATCGAGCTTTCCATCGAAAAAGCACGTACGGCAGCCCTGTTTCGGCGACCAACCAAGTCCTTTCAAGACAACATTGCTGCTGGTGGCGACGGTTGGCGGTTGTTGCGTGCACCCGGCATCACACCGCTGGAAGGTGGCATCCCCATCCTGTCTGATGGCAAGGTGATCGGTGCGATCGGTGTGTCAGGCGGGACTGGTGCACAAGATGCGCAGGTTGCCAAAGCAGGCGCCAACCCAGCTTAGTAACACTATCTTGATAGGTCGGCTGGATATCAATGATTGCTCGTACCGGTGATGGGTGCCGTGGTGAAATGGACACCCGGTCTGGATTGACCGGGCACTGGGGGATTAGCTGTGTGAAGGCGCCCGACTCAGCAATTGTCCGTGTTCCCGATACAACAGACTCAGGTATCGTTCATATTGTTTCAGCACATCGGCAATAATCTCTTGCCGCCGCAGAAAGCGGATGTCGTAGCCTTCCCGGCCATCGGCGAAGAAGGTTTGCGGTAGGTACTGCAATGGCTGTGAATCCCCCGGTAGATTGGTGGCAGACAGCACAAATGCAGGAACTGCATTTGCCACGCATTTCACGCCGTAAACGAAATCTCGTAGTGCTTGTTGTTGTACCCGCAACTGAATCTTGCCGTCTGGCTCATGAATTACACTGGCCTCCACCCCGCCTGCGGCTAGTTCTGCGACCACTGCCAGCAACGCTGGTCTGACTTCGTCAGAAATAAACGCCTGGATTTCGGTCGCTGATGATTGGTGCAGCAATTGAGCCAAGCGCATGCGCCAGTGTTGACCTGTCCAGAAGGTGGTGGCTGGTGCGAGCGGCTGTCGTTGATGCAACCGGTCAGCCTGCAAGCCGCGCAACAATCCGTAACCTAGCAACAACATGATGGCCGCGAAAGGCAATGCACTGATCAAGGTCATTGCTTGCAGCGCTTTCAGCCCACCGGTAGCCAGCAGCACCGCGGCAGTTACCCCCAGCAGGGCTGCCCAGAACAGGCGTTGCCAAATGGGTGAATCGGGTGCGCCACGGCTGGCAATGCTATCCACCACCATAGCGCCGGAATCGGCAGAAGTAATGAAAAAGGTGGCGATCAGCAAGATCGCTATGCCAGAACTGGCATTGGGGAATGGCAGGTAATCAAGAAGGCGGAACAGTAACGCATCCACATTGCCGGCCGCTGCAGTCAATGAGCCGGCTGCCTGATGCATGTCCAGCCAGATGGCACTGTTGCCGAATACCGTCATCCAGAGCAGGTTGAACAAGGTGGGCACGATCAGGACCCCGACAATGAACTCACGAATGGTGCGACCACGCGAAATGCGGGCGATGAACAGGCCGACAAATGGCGACCATGAGACCCACCAAGCCCAATATAGCAGGGTCCATCCACCAAACCAGCTTTGCTGATCGGGACCGCCATAACTGAAGGTGCGAAACGTCAACGTGACCATGCCAGAAACATATTGACCGATATTGTCGCTGAAGGCACCAAGTAGATGGCGAGTCGGGCCGGCACATAGGACAAACAGGAGCAGCGTGATTGCCAGCATCAGGTTCAGCTCACTCAGGCGGCGTACACCTTTGTCCAGCCCAGTTGCTGCAGAAAAACCAGCCAGCATCATGACTACTGCAATCAGGCCGATTTGAAAGGGAAGTGAAGTGGTATCCCAGCCTGTCAGGTCACCCAATCCGGCTGATAGCTGCAGGACGCCATAGCCCAGCGTCGTTGCAATGCCAAATACGGTGCAGACCAGTGCGAAGACATCGACAGCGTGTCCGATTGGACCATGAATTCGGTCGCCCAGTAGCGGGTAAAGGCCAGAACGCAAGGTCAGTGGTAACTGATAACGAAACCCGAAGTAGGCAAGCACCAATCCCACCAGTCCATAAATGGCCCAGGCATGCAGACCCCAATGATGAAAGGTGGTCTGCAGGGCGACCTGGGCCGCTTCAGCAGGTGTTGCCGTAGAGACGGGGGGCGACAGATAGTGCTGTAACGGTTCGGCTACCCCGAAGTACATCAATCCGATGCCCATGCCGGCAGCAAACAGCATGGCCAGCCACGATGTCAGACTGAATGCTGGTTGTGCATCGTCTGGCCCCAGTTTGATATCACCAAAGCGACTGACAGCGATGCCCAGCAGGCCAATCAAGAAGGCGGCGACTGCCAGGGTGTAAAACCAACCGAACTGAGTTGTGATGATCTGCTGTGCGTGACCAAAGAACTGTTCAGCAGTACCGGGTGATGCAATGGACCAGATCAGCATCCCGCAAATCAGCATCAGGCTGGGAATGAAAACTGGCATTGCCAGGGTGGACCGGAATGGATGGCGTGAATCCATGCTTTCCCTTTCATTGGAAAGGACGCCTCACCATAAACAAAGAAGAAACAGGGCGGGTCACACTGCCAGACGGTATCGCTTGGCAGGCAGGCCATCGAGGCGCCCAAAGGTTATGCAGGAAGTAACGACACGAGCCGGGCGCGATGTACGTGGCGAAGCACGTAGCAAGTACCGGAAAGATAGCTTAGGTGAACATGAGTAGGCCCGAAAAACGGGCACTGACAGATGGCACCATGCCGAAACGCGAAATGCAAATTTATCAGAATATGCAGATAATGTAAATAATTAATAATTGTTAATTATACTGATTTTATTGTTTAAATTTAATTTAAAATCATTGTATTGTTATTGTTTTATCTCAATAGTTTATGTGCGGTTTGTGAGGTCTTTCTTGTGGGGTTGGGTCGATAATCTCAATCAAGTGAGTTGCCTGAAAAATCATATATGGTGGACGTCTCTGTAAGAACGGGATGTCGGGTATCTTGGCTGGAAAGCATCTGGCCGGATGCTTGATGAATCTTCATGTGCATCCGACGCAGCATGTTTGCCTGTGTGCGAAGTATTAGCGACGTATTCTCGATGTTTGTAACAAGCCGAGCCCAAGTAGTGTCAAGATGTCTGTCGCAGGCACGGGTACATTGACTGGGCGCTGGGGTAATGTCATATGCACTTGGGCAGCGTAACCCAGTCGCATGCCGCTGTTTTGGTCTTCAGACCAGGAATATGACCCGCCCTGGACATAGCGTTGCTGCGGTCCTTCCCAGCAGTAGAAATCCGACGCACTATCGCCAATACCATACAGGCCCCACATATTCCCGCCTTGGTCGCAGTCGGGGTCGCCACTGGCTTCCAGGTAAAATGCGTTTGAGGCGGTGATCATTGTTCTGGCGGAGAAATCCAAATCCACGTAAACCTCAACAGACAGTGAAAGTTGACGTGGGGTCGTGTACATGGAGCCCGATTTACTGATGATTCCAAGATCAAGTGCGGTCCCGTTCCATTTTGCTGTGAAATCCACATTGTCAATTGACTTGTTGAAATCGAAATGCTGGGTAGCTGGGTTTGAAAGATTGGCACTGAATACTGTGCCATTATCAAACAGGGTGGCGCGGATCTGTACCTTGCTTATTTGAGCCCACGGAATGGTGCCATCATTTGGATCAAGGTCAGTCAAATTAATGGATGGGCTGAATGTGTTTGTTGTTTGAAATCGTAGTTGCCAAGGATTGGTTGTGCTTGGCATGGCATGGATTTGACTACTTGCTAAAAGTAACAGGCCACTTACAACCCATAATGTTTTCACTATTGATCCTTTGGTTTGAGAGACGTAAATGGGTAACCCGCAATTGTCGTGCCAGAAACGAAAGGGATTGTTTGCCAAGTCTAAACTTCCGCGCCGAGCTATACATATGGACTTTGCTGTAAAAGTAAGCGGCTCCGCCAAACGGGGGGTGTGTTGTTTGGGCAGGGCTGGCAAAAGGCAATTGTCAAGATTGATGTGGTTAAGATTAGTTAATGTTGCGTTGACCCTCCGGCAATGCGACCACCGGCATACTGCCAACCATCAACTCTTTCATGGGCGACCGAGTTGACGCTGTGCGACACCGAGGAGCGGGCCGCACAGCTGTGAATTTAACCGTTAGTCGCCTTGGTGCGATTACGGTTTCAGTTTGTCGGAGTCAAGAGCGAGGTCCGATATTTGCTTGGGTGTCTGGGAAGCCAGCACCCATTTTTTCATCCGTTTTCTCGTTGGCTGTGAGCCCAATGTATTGACGGCCATTGCAGCATTAGCTATTGCATAAAACAATACTCTGCTGGAACAATCTCCCATGGCAGCGCGCAGACAATGATCTGGCGCTTTGCCGCCCGATTGTGGTTCAAGAGATGGTTGTACATGAACGTAAAAAAACATCTGATTCTTCTGATGATGAGCTGTTGCGGCCTGGTTTGGGCTGATCAACCTCCGCCGCCCGATGAAGGGGGGCAGCGCACCCAGATCCGGGCGGCACAGCTGTATGGCTGGCGCCCAATCGACGGTGAGCATCTGCTATTGTGGACTGGCAAGGAAGAGGTCTGGCGGCTGTCTGTTGCACCTTCATGTCCATCCCTGAATCGTGCGCGCAATATCGTGGTCACGGCAGATCGTCGTCATATCAAGGTGGGTCGTGATCGAGTTCAGATTGATGATCAGGAATGCCTGATCCGTGAGTTGGCATTTCCAGAAGTGCCGGACAACAAGAAGCGCCCAGTCCCGAAAAAGGGTTACGTGGCGACTTTGTCGGTTGTCGAATCCGTGCCGGAGACCAAACCGACACCTACACAGAAGGGGCCAAAGTAAGTCATGCGGCTCTTGCTGGTCGAAGATCAAGCCGATACGGCGGAATTTGTCCTGAAAGCCCTGCGCGAAGCGGGTCATGCGGCAGATTGTGCACGAGACGGCAAGGAAGGCTTGTTCCTGGCCACTACCGAACCTTACGATGCGATCATTCTCGACCGCATGCTTCCCAAGGTGGATGGCCTGACTGTATTGCGTACCCTGCGTGCATCGGGTATTGCGGTGCCAGTGCTCATCTTGTCCGCATTGGGCGAGCTGGATGATCGTGTGGAAGGGCTGCGAGCCGGCAGTGACGACTATCTGGTCAAACCATTCTCTACTATCGAACTCTTGGCCAGGTTGGATGCGATTACCCGTCGCCAATCGCCAACCGGCGAACCTGACAATCACATGCTGCGGGTAGCTGACCTGGAATTGAACCGCTTATCTCGAGTGGTCAAACGGGGTAGTCGCACCATCGAACTGCAGCAACGCGAATATCAGCTGCTGGAGTATCTGATGCGCCATGCGGGGCAGGTTGTGACCCGCACCATGTTGTTGGAATCTGTCTGGGATTACCATTTCGACCCCGGCACCAATGTCATCGATGTTCATGTCAGCAAACTGCGCGCCAAGATTGATCACCCAGGTCAACCTGCCTTGTTGCATACTGTACGGGGTGCCGGTTATCGACTGGCTGCTGGCGTTAGCTGATCAGCTTGCCCCGCCTGCCCACGGGGTTTCATTTTCATTGCCCTCACCATGCGCATCAATCCATTCACACGTTTTGTGATTCTGCTGCCGACTTGCCTGTTGCTGGGCGTTACCTTGTTTGCCAGTGTCAGCTATCGTGAAACGCGCAATGCCATGATTGCTGAGTTCCAGGCTGCTTTGCGTGAAGAAATCACGGCATTGGAAACCATCTACCAACAGCAAGGACACAAGGCACTGATTGAGGTGGTAACCGCGCGTGCCAAAGCCAATGTCGGTGAGTCGCCCAATGAAACGGTAGCTGTCTATTTGCTGACTGATGCCAAAGGCAAGAAGTTGGCCGGTAACCTGGTTGCGTGGCCAGATACTGTACAAGCCCAGGACGAAAGCTCATTGCAGTTTGTCGATCCAATTACGGGTGATACGGTTGTTGCCGTGGTGTTTCTGCTTTATGCGGATCAACGCCTGTTGGTTGGTAGGCGCGCTTTGTTTGAACATGTAGGCCGCCACCTTTGGGAAAATTATGCTTTGCTGGTGACGGCTGTGTTGCTGGTATCGCTGATCAGCGGCTGGGCTTTTACCAGTGGGTTACGCCAACGATTGGGACGGATCAGTGCCACAGCCGAGCGGATTCGGCATGGTCACATGAATGAGCGTATTCCAGAGTCGCGTAGCGAGGACGAGATCGAACGTTTGGTACGCCAGCTCAATCGCATGCTGGATCAGGTCGAAAGCCTGATGCTTCATGCTCGTACTACATCCAGCGCCATTGCGCATGATCTGCGTCATCCAATCAGTCGACTGCGTAATGAGCTGGAACTGTTGGCAGACGAGGCCGGGGACACCCCCATGCGTGATCGGATCGAAGCACTGCAAAATAATATTGATCATATCCTGCGGGTATTTCAGGCAGTATTACGCTTGGGTCGCCTGGAGGCTGGTGCCTATACCCTACAAGTTGAAGAAACCGATCTGGCAGAGCTGGTCAGTGATGCGGTATCGCTCTACGAACCCATGGCTGAAGCACAGGGTAGGATATTGCAGTTACAAGGTGTTGCGGGCGTGACGGCGATCGATCGCGAATTGGTATTTCAAGCTGTTGCCAATTTGATTGAAAATGCCCTGACATATGGTGAAGAAGGGATTGAGGTTAGTGTCGCACACCATACCATCAGCGTGCGGGATCACGGCCCCGGCATTCCGGAGGCAGAGCGTGAACGCGTATTGCAGCCCTTTGTACGCTTGGATGACAGTCGTAGTATCTCTGGTAGCGGGCTCGGGCTAAGCCTCGTTCGAGCGATTGTGGAATCACATGGGGGGGAATTGACCCTGGAGGATGCGCAACCAGGCTTGCGGGTGATACTGACCTTCCCAACTACTGTCAATAGCTGATGGGGGTAGGTTGCTTACTCGGCGAAGTCGTTATATACACAAAGTATATGGACGTTCCCCGGTTATTTGTTGTTGAGCAGGACTGTGTGTGGTGACATGATAAGCCCATGGAAGGGTGGCTTGGCGGGTGTCCTTTGTCGATTTACGGTGCTTGGGATGCCTGAAATCGTACAGGGTCGATGTAAGCAGTTTGTCACTTTCGCGACTAAGAACCGATAACAAAGCCCAGCGAAGTGGTTCTGGTTAGGCGTGCAAACAAAGGCGGTACGAGCGTACGACGAGTTTGCACAACAACACCAGAAGGGTTTTGTTAGCGGCGCTAAGCAAAAAACATGCTGGGTTTTGTCACCATCCAGCTTGGAATCCCTCTATCCATCACGCACACTGACATGTACACGATTGTTCGCTTTTTTCTGCTGGTCGTTTTGACTATTAGTCTGCCGTTTGCCGGCAGGGCAGATGCACGCGCGGTGACAGATGCATGTCCGATGTTATCGATGGGTGCACCAGTGCAGTTGGATGCCGGCCAGGCAAGTTGTTGCAACGATCTGGCTACTGCGCAAAAAACTGGCCATCCTTGTAAGGTTGGACAGGATTGCAAAGCAGGTAGTGCCACCCAAGCCATTGAGCTGATGACTGGCTCGCCCGTTCTTGGTTCGACCCCGTTGGTTCAAACCCTCTCTCATCCTTTATCGTCGGCTGATCTGGCCGGTTGTTGGCGTCCTCCGCGTTCTCTCTGATCGTATCAAACCACTGATTCTTCGCCCAGGCGAAGGGTTCTGTCATGCGTGCTTGTCGCACGCATGGGTAACGATCGGAGTCATCCATGTTTTCCCGTTCTATATGGCCAATTCTTTGCGGATTGGCTGGGCTCGCACACGCCGAGCCATTGACCTTCCAGGCTGCCCTTGGATTGGCTGAACAACAATCGCCGGCATTGGCAGCCCGATACGCCCGCATTCGGGCGATGCAGTCACAAGTGATCAGTGCGGATGCCTTACCTGATCCCAAGCTGATCGTGGGTATCGACAATCTTCCCATCTCCGGTGCCGATGCATGGCGGTTGAATCGCGATTTCATGACCATGCAGAAAATTGGGGTGATGCAAGAAGTCCCCAATGCGGACAAACGCCGGGCACGCGCCGCCATGGCAACTGCCGATGTTGCGCTGACTCTGGCCGAAAGCCGAGTTGAGCAGCAAAAGGTACGCATTGCCACGGCACGGGCGTGGCTGACGCGGTACTACCTTGAACAACGTCAGGCCCTGTTTACCGAATTACGGCAAGAGAACACCTTGTTGACTGAGGCGGTCCATACGCAAATTGCAGCGGGTCGCGGCGGGATCGCCGATGCAGTGGCGCCCCAACTAGAGGCCGCACAACTGGCGGATCAAGCGGAGCTGTTGCAGCGCGATGTCGCCAAGGCAACGGCCGAACTCCGCCGCTGGCTCGGTACTGCGGCTGATGAGTCGTTAGCGGGCACTCCACCCGTGCTGCCTATCGACCCCTTGCATTTTCGGCAACAGTTGCATGCTCACCCCGATTTGCAGGTGTTCGAGCCGGCTCGCCAAAAAGCCTTGGCAGAAGTACGTGAAACGCGCGCCACCAAACAGTCCGATTGGGGTGTGGAATTCGCTTATCAGCGGCGGGGCCCGCAGTTCGGGGACATGATCTCGTTGCAGGTCAGCTTTGACTTACCTCTGTTCAGTAAGACACGTCAGGATCCGCGCATTGCAGCCAAAGCTCAGCAAGTCACCCAACTGGATGGCGAGCGGGAAGCCATGCTACGCAGTCATCGTACCGACCTGGACAATGATCTGGCTGACTATGCCAGCGTGAATCGTCAATTGGTGCGAGCCCAACAGACCTTTTTACCATTGGCCCAGCAAAAGGTCGACCTGCAACTCGCCAGCTATCGGGCTGGCAAGGCCGAGCTGAGCAATGTGCTGACGGCGCGGCGCGAGTTGACTGAACAGCGGATGAAGGTGATTGAGCTGATACTGCAACAGCAGCTGGTGGCCAGCAAACTCTATTTCAGCTATGGGGAGGGCGCACCATGAACAACAAGCTCATACAGATAGCCCTACTGATGACTGTGATCTGTGCCGCGGGCGGTACTGGTTACTGGTTGGCCCAAAGCCAAGCCAGAGATAGGGTGGGGGGAGGCAAGTCGCCGACCGAAACAGCAACACAAGGGCAAGATCGCCCAGTACGTTACTGGTATGACCCAATGGTGCCAAACCAGCATTTCGACAAACCGGGTAAATCCCCGTTCATGGATATGCAATTGGTGCCGAAATATGCCGACGAAGGCGGCGAGGCTGCCACCGTCAAGGTAGATGCCCGAATCATGCAGAACCTGGGTATACGGCTGGCCAAAGTGGAGCGTACCCAGCTGGCACCGTCGATCGATGTGGCAGCCAGCGTGGCCTTCAATGACCGGGATGTGGCCATGGTGCAAGCGCGTAGTAACGGCTTTGTCGAACGCGTGTATGGGCGGGCTCCGGGTGATGTGGTCGTGGCTGGCGCCCCGTTGGCTGATGTGCTGATACCCGAATGGACTGCTGCACAAACTGAGTTCCTGGCGTTGGCACGCTATGGCGACAAGGCCTTGGTGGAGGCAGCCCGTCAGCGGCTGCGCTTGACAGGGATGCCCGCTGGTCTGATCGCGCAAGTTGAACGTTCCGGACAGGTTCATGCGGTCACTACCCTGAGCACACCGATTGACGGGGTGATTCAAACGCTGGAAGTACGGGCGGGCATGACACTGAATGCCGGGATGACCCTGGCCAAAGTCAACGGGTTGTCTTCGGTTTGGGTAGAAGCTGCTGTACCGGAGATACTGGCGGGTCAGCTTCAGGTGGGTCAGGTCGCAGACGTGCAATTGACGGCCTACCCTGGCGAAAGGGTGCAAGGCAAGGTCATTGCAATCTTGCCGGAAGTCAATATTGATAACCGTACACTGCGAGTGCGGGTCGAATTGGCCAACCCAAAGACACGTTTCAAGCCAGGTATGTATGCCCAGTTACGCTTGGCTGCGGGCGCTGGCCAAGCGACGTTGCTGGTGCCCTCGGAAGCGGTGATCCGTACCGGTTTGCGCAATGTGGTGATGACCGCATTGGATGGTGGCCGTTTCCAACCGGTTGAGGTTGAGTTGGGACGCGAAATCGGTGGCAAGACCGAGGTGCTGCAAGGCTTGCAGGAAGGACAGCAAGTGGTGGCTTCAGGCCAATTCTTGATCGATTCGGAAGCGAGCTTGAGTGGTGTCATGGCTCGTCTGAGCAAGGCGGACGATGAGAGTAGGTCAGTGCCAGTCGATCAGCCACGTCACCATGGTATCGGCCGGATCGAGGCCTTGTCGGACAAGGAAATCACGTTGTCCCATGAAGCGATTCCATCCGTAGGCTGGGGGGCCATGACCATGCCGTTCAAGCTGGTCAAGCCTGGCCTGGCACAGGGGCTCAAGGTTGGTGATCGGGTCAAGTTCGATTTCACAGCACAGGATGATCGCTTTGTCATTCAGCAATTCAGCCAACCGGGAGCGCAGCCATGATCGAAAAACTGATCCGCTGGTCGGTCGCCAACCGCTTCCTGGTATTGCTGGCAACCTTATTCGTAGCGGCTTGCGGTGTATGGGCCGTCAAAACCGCGCCAGTCGATGCGCTACCTGACCTTTCTGACGTACAGGTCATCATTCGCACCAGCTATCCCGGCCAGGCGCCGCAGTTGGTGGAGAACCAGGTTACCTATCCGCTGGCTACCACCATGCTGTCGGTACCTGGCGCCAAGATCGTGCGTGGCTTTTCCTTTTTTGGTGATAGCTTCGTCTATGTGTTGTTCGACGATGGGACGGATTTGTATTGGGCTCGTTCGCGTGTTTTGGAATACCTGAATCAGGTACAAGGACGGCTGCCCAGTACGGCCAAGGCATCACTCGGCCCAGATGCCACCGGTGTTGGCTGGATTTACGAATACGCCTTGGTTGATCGCAGTGGCCAGCATGACCTAAGCCAGTTGCGCAGCTTGCAAGACTGGTTTTTGAAGTTTGAATTGAAGAGCCTGCTCAATGTCTCCGAGGTGGCCACGGTTGGCGGCATGGTGCGTCAGTATCAAGTTGTGCTGGATCCGCTGAAGCTGGTTGCCTATCGCATTCCGCAAGGCAAGGTGATCGAGGCGATTCGCCGTGCCAATCAGGAGACTGGCGGTGCCGTGCTGGAATTGGCTGAGACGGAGTACATGGTACGCGCATCCGGTTATCTGAAGACACTGGATGACTTTCGTGCGATTCCGCTTGGGGTCAATCAGGCCGGTGTGTCGGTGACGCTGGGCGATGTGGCCACGGTGCAACTTGGACCGGAGATGCGCCGGGGCATTGCTGAGTTGAATGGGCAGGGTGAAACGGTGGGTGGCGTGGTGATCCTGCGAAGCGGCAAAAACGCACGCGAGACCATCGCCGCGGTCAAGGCAAAACTTCTGGAACTGAAGAAGAGCTTGCCACCCGGTATTGAAATCGTCACCACCTATGACCGTAGTCAACTGATCGATCGTGCCATCGATAACCTGACCCATAAATTGATTGAGGAATTCATCGTTGTTGCCGTGGTGTGTGCCGTGTTTCTGTGGCACCTGCGTTCAGCACTGGTGGCCATCATCTCACTACCACTGGGTATCATGGCGGCCTTTGTGGTGATGCGCTATCAGGGGGTGAACGCCAACATCATGTCGTTGGGTGGCATAGCCATTGCCGTCGGCGCCATGGTCGATGCGGCAGTGGTGATGATCGAGAATGCCCACAAGCACGTGGAAGCCTGGAAGCATCAACACCCGGATCAGGCATTGACGGGGGAGGCTCACTGGCATGTGATGACCGAAGCGGCCGTTGAGGTGGGACCAGCGCTGTTCTTTTCGTTGATGATCATCACCCTCAGCTTTATCCCGGTCTTTACGCTAGAGGCCCAGGAGGGGCGACTATTCGGGCCATTGGCATTTACCAAAACCTACGCCATGGCGGCGGCAGCTGGTTTAGCCGTAACCTTGATCCCGGTGCTGATGGGTTACTGGATTCGCGGCCACATTCCCGATGAGCAACGCAATCCACTCAACCGCGTACTGATTCGCCTGTATCGACCGGTACTGGATTGGGTACTCCGTCGACCCAAAGCAACCGTCACCATCGCCATGTTGGCGCTTGTGACGACCGCTTGGCCAATTAGCCAGTTGGGCGGCGAATTCATGCCACCCCTGAATGAAGGTGACCTGCTGTATATGCCATCGGCCTTACCAGGCTTGTCTACGGCCAAGGCGGGTGAGTTGTTGCAGCAGACCGACCGGTTGATCAAAACTATCCCAGAGGTGGCCAGTGTGTTCGGCAAGGCCGGCCGTGCCGAAACAGCTACCGATCCTGCACCGATGGAGATGTTCGAAACTACCATCCAGTTCAAGCCGCGTGAGCAGTGGCGACCCGGCATGACTCCTGAGAAGCTGGTCGACGAGTTGGA
Source organism: Chitinivorax sp. B (assembly GCF_005503445.1). NCBI lineage: Bacteria > Pseudomonadati > Pseudomonadota > Betaproteobacteria > Chitinivorax > Chitinivorax sp. B. The sequence goes on from NZ_SCOH01000017.1 coordinate 97,912, forward strand.
TCGTGTGGTTAAGGTACCTGGCTTGTCGAATATCTGGGTACCGCCCATTCGCAACCGGATCGATATGTTGGCCACCGGTATCAAGAGTCCGATCGGGGTCAAGGTCAGTGGTACCAATCTTACTGAGATCGACCACGTCAGCCGTGAGGTGGAACGGGTCGCCAAGACCGTCCCTGGCGTCAGCTCTGCCTTGGCGGAACGATTGACCGGGGGGCGCTATCTCGATATCGACATTGATCGCCTGGCCGCCGCGCGTTATGGGCTGAACATTGCCGACGTGCAATCGATCGTGGCGTCCAGCATTGGCGGCGAAAACATTGGCGAAACCGTATCAGGGCTGGCACGTTATCCGATCAATGTACGTTACCCACGCGAAATCCGTGATTCGCTCGAACGATTGCGGCAGTTGCCCATCCTCACCGAAATGGGGGCACAAATTACCTTGGGGACCGTGGCCCAGATCCGGGTAACGGAAGGCCCGCCCATGCTGAAGAGCGAAAATGCTCGACCTTCCGGCTGGGTGTATGTGGATGTCCGTGGTCGTGACCTGTCCTCAACTGTGATGGACTTACGCCGCGCCGTGACCGAACAGGTGAAGCTGGTACCGGGAGTCAGTATTGCCTATTCAGGTCAGTTTGAGTTTCTGGAGCGGGCCAATGCCCGGCTCAAACTGGTGGTGCCTGCCACGTTGTTGATTATCTTTGTGTTGCTCTACCTGACGTTCCGGCGCTTCGATGAGGCGATACTGATCATGGCAACATTACCCTTCGCGCTGGTTGGGGGTATCTGGTTTCTCTACCTGCAAAGTTACAACCTATCGGTTGCCACGGGTGTTGGTTTCATCGCCCTGGCGGGTGTCTCTGCCGAGTTTGGCGTGGTGATGTTGTTGTACCTGAAACAGGCTGTCGCAGAGCGTGAAGACAAAGGTCTGCAGTTGACGGTAGATATCCTTGATGAAGCTATCCGTGACGGGGCGGTATTGCGGGTTCGACCCAAGGCCATGACGGTAGCCGTCATTTTGGGCGGCCTGTTGCCAATTCTGTGGGGGAGTGGCACTGGGTCTGAAGTGATGAGTCGCATCGCCGCACCCATGGTGGGTGGCATGGTGACTGCGCCATTGCTATCGATGCTGGTGATTCCAGCAATCTATCGATTGATGAGACAAGCAGAGGAGAAATCTTCACGTTGACCAGGCATGCAACCTACGCGTTTTCAGCTAGATGGAAGTAGGTGATACCGGTCATTCGATACTGTGTTGGCAGGATCGAAATGACCGGTTTTTACTTGCTCTGTTGTCGTCGTCAAACAGTCAGGGGGTGCGGCAGGCTGTTTGTTGTAACACATTTCAACCTAAGCCAATGCTGTGGCCATTCTGCGCCACATTGTTTGTAGCGTGCTGGCGGATGATGTACCAGTACCTGCACCATACCATAGCTATGGAGCCAACTTTGCAGGAATGGCCTACAGAAAAGTTGTCCGGCTGGGACATCTGATCGGTACATCAAAAGGCGCTGCCTCTACAGACGTGATGTATACAGCCAGATGCTGCAGTGAGCTTGGTTGATTCCTCAAGCAACCACCTGTTTAATTCTGAAATTTCCTTTACCCACCTTTATCAGATTTCCACCTGACGGTTTGATGCTGATTCAACTTGGTAAGTCTAATGTAACGTGAGGCATCATTAAGTTACCACGCTGCCTGCACAATTTCTCAATCGATAGTCCAGCCCGTGCAAGGTGTCTTCTGGATTCGGTTCCCATTAAGAGCCGCTAATAAAACCCTTCTGGTGTTGCTGTGCAAACTTGTCGTACTCAAGTACTGCCTTCGTTTGCACACCTAACCAGAATCACTTCGCTGGGTTTTGTTAGCGGCGCTAAGTATGTGTACCTAGATTGTGCGCTACTTCATCTTTCCTATCATTCAAACTCACTTATTGTTGGGTTACCTGTCGAAACGTGGCCACGTTATCTTGACTGTCATCATGACAAATAGAATTTTGCTTGAATGGTTGAGCGGTTTTCAATGACCTATTGAACTAATTGTAAGTGAGCTGGTCGCCTTACTGATTCGTAGTAGATCTTGTTGTAAGTGGTAGGTCTTATCGGATTTTTAAAGTGGTTTGATTTTATTTTCATGTGGTTTTTCATTAAAAAATAACCTTACTTTCATTCTGGAAATTATTAAGCTGTTGATGTAAATGGTAAAATGACGTCAGGATTTGCCTGCGTTAATAGGGTTGTATTTGTTGTGGTTATTACATTACTTAATTCGGATTTTGTTGTGTTCGAAACTGCGTGATAGCATTCTTTCAAGCTTCCTTTTTGCCGGATATCGGGCATTGGTTCAGTCAGTGCTCACGGAAAGCTAGGCTGTAGCAGTACTTCATCTGATGAAATTCAATGCTCATGGCTTTCTATTTTCAGGCGCTCATTTTTGGAGATATTTAATCAGTTTCGTAAATAAGTATATTTGAAATATGAGAATTTGTGATTTCCACTGGATGTTGATGGTGATCGCAAGAGAATTTGTGAAATATTCTGGTGCTAACATTGTGATTATGGCTTATTGATTCATATAAAACTCCATTTAGCTCAAGTGCTTGATGTGGATTTCAGTGCTGTTGCTACCTGTGTGAGATGGCCTGTTCCAAAGGTGGTTGTTTCATGAGGCAATGGCGAATGATCAAACGGATTTAATTGCCTTTAAATGAACACGACTCCTACGCATAAATATTCCCTCTCGGTAGCGCAGCAAGAGATTCTTTTCCATCAAATGCGGTTTCCTGATTCGCCCATGTATAACATAGGTGGATACGTTGAAATCCGCCAGGAAATTGACTTTGAGAAAATGGCTGCTGCGTTTGGCAGCAGTATTCTAGAGAATTGTCAGCTGCATGTTCGGATTGACCTTGCTGGTGGTGATTCCGTTCAGCAATTGCCACTGGAAAATAAGCACGTGGCGTTTCAATTGATTGACATGAGTGATCAGTTGGAAGCGGACGTTGCTGCAAGGCAATGGTTGCAAATTTGTTTTACCCAAGCTTTTTCACTGGAGGAAGGGCCGCTTTATCGAGCTGGCTTGATCAGGCTGGCACCTGATCGTTATTGGTATTACACCGTTGCCCATCACATCATCATAGATGGCTGGGGGTTTACCAATTGGCTGAAATGCGTGTTCGGCCATTATATGGGTTCATCACCTGCTGAGATTCGGGCTGCTGGCCAATCGATACGGGAGGAGCGTGCGGCGACTGACATGTCGCTGGCGCAATCCGCGCGTTTCTGGCAGCAGGAGCTGGGCTCGCTGCCTGCGTTGTTGTGCTCACGTCGGAGTGGGGTGCAGATGTCCGATGGGGCACGTTGCAGTGCGCGTATCGTGGCACCGCTGTCGCCCGAGCTGGTGGTTGGGTTGCGACGAGTGTGTGCAACCAGTGGGGTGACCGAATTCTCATTGTTTCTGGCGTTGCTCCATGCATATTTTGCCCGAATCGAAGGCCGCCACGACACGTTGTTTGGTATTCCAGTCCACAACCGGCGTAATGCACAGCAAAAGCAAGCGGTGAACATGGCGATGCAGGTTGGCCCATTGCTGGTTCGGGCCGAGCCAGAACAATCTGTGGTGTCGATTGCAGCCGATATCGCGCGTACTCTGCGTCGAAGCTATCGCCACATTGATTATCCGCTCAGTCGTCTTCATCGGGATTTGGGCGAGCAGATGATATCAAGGCCATTCCTGTTCGATGTCAATTTCAACTACCAGAAACTTGATTTTGATTTTTCGATATTGGGGCTTGATGCCGATACGCATTTCCTGCCGAATGGTCATGAACAGACACCATTGACCCTGACGGTCTGCGATTATGGTGCGGATCAGGGTGTGCAGATTCAGATCGATTATCACCAGCAATATTTCGATGCCGATTCAGTCGCTACATTGGCCAGTGTCTACTTGCAGCTGCTTGCCGAGACAGTGGCAGATCCAGTGCGCTCACTGGGTTCGCTGAATCTGGTTTCGGCAGAAATGGCGCAATGCTTGCAAGCCTGGAATGCCAATACGGCAGTGTACCCAGGGCAGTATTGTCTGCACGAACTGTTCGAACAGCAGGTGCGGAAGACGCCTGATGCGATAGCAGTATTGCATGCCGGCACATCGGTGAGCTATCGGGAGCTTGATCAGCGCGCGACTCGCCTTGCACATGCGCTTATCCAGCAGGGCGTGGGACCAGACAGGTTGGTGGCAGTCTGCCTGGCTCGCGGAGTCGATCTGCTGGTGGGTTTGTTGGCGGTGCTGAAATCTGGTGGTGCCTATGTACCGCTGGACCCACACCATCCGGCCGAGCGATTGGTCAATATGCTGGAGGATGCGAAGCCGACGTTGATCCTGACCCAGGCTGCCTTTGAGGATCATTTTGCTGGAACAGGCGTGCCGATACAGGTATTGGACGCCAATGACCTTGCAGTTGTACAGCACGCTGACGATGGGTTGCCGATGGTGTCGTGCAAGGTCGATTCCCGTCATCTTGCCTACGTCATTTTTACCTCCGGCTCAACGGGTAAGCCGAAAGGGGTCATGATCGAGCATCGCAGCGTGGCCAATCTGTTATCTGCGATGCAGCGTCTGTTGAACATGGATGCCAACCAACGGATGGTTGCGCTGACGACGATCTCCTTCGATATCGCCGGGCTGGAGTTGTTTCTGCCATTGATCAGCGGCGCAGCGGTTGTGGTCGCGGATCATGAAACCAGTAGTGATCCTGCGGCGTTGGCGCGGTTGATTACCGATACAGGGGCGAAGCTGGTGCAAGCGACGCCAGCCACCTGGAGCATGCTGCTGGACAATGGCTGGACTGGTGACCCCAAGCTGACATTGCTGTGTGGTGGGGAGGCTTTGTCCGCTCATTTGGCCACGCGTTTGCTGGCTGTTGCCGGTGCGGTATGGAATGTCTATGGGCCGACGGAAACCACGATTTGGTCGACTGCACATCAGGTGAGCGCGGCGTCGCTGATTGACGTTGCCCACGTGACCATTGGCCGCCCGCTTGCCAATACCAGCATTCATATCGTCGATAGTGCCGGGCAGCCGGTGCCGATCGGGGCTGTGGGGGAATTGCTGATTGGTGGTGATGGTGTGGCACGTGGCTATCTGAACCAACCTGACCTGACCGCTGCCCGTTTCATCGCTGATCCTTTCAGTCATGATGCTGATGCGCGGCTGTATCGCACCGGTGATTTGGGGCGGTGGCGTGCGGATGGCTCGATTGAGTTCCTGGGGCGAAATGACCATCAGGTGAAGTTGCGTGGCTTCCGCATTGAGTTGGGGGAGATCGAGGTGCAGCTGGCTGCCCATCCGGCACTGCAGGATGCGGTTGTGATTGCGTGGGAAGGCATGGCTGGCCCACAGCTTGCTGCCTATTATCGACTGCGGCCAGGGATGGATGAGCCGGGGGGGATGTCGCTACATCAACATCTGGCCAAGCGGTTACCAGCCTATATGTTGCCCAGTAGCTACATGCAATTGGACAGCTGGCCAATGACACCGAATGGCAAGCTTGATCGCAAGGCACTACCTGTGCCGAGCCAAGATATGGGCAGTCAGCTGCAGTATGAGGCGCCGCTTGGGGAGCGGGAGCAACAGATTGCAGCGGTTTGGGCCTCGTTGTTGCAGCAAGAGCGCATTGGCCGTCACGACAGTTTTTTCATGCTGGGTGGGCACTCATTGTTGGCTGTGCAGGCTGTATCACGGTTGAGACAAGTCCTTGCCCTGGATGTGACCTTGAAAAGCCTGTTCAGCAGTGCCAGTCTGGCCGATTTTGCTGCGAACCTGTCAGCCGTGCCGGCTGTCGTCCAATCCCCTGTTCCACGTACCTCGCGTGATGGTGTATTGCCGCTATCGTTTGCACAGCAACGTTTATGGTTTCTTGACCAGTTAGAAGGGGCGGGTCGGGCTTATCTGATGGCAGGTGGCTTGCGCCTTCAAGGCCAACTGGATTGTGCTGCCTTGCAACTCGCGCTGGATGAGTTGGTGGCACGTCACGAGTCGTTACGCACCCGTTTCACCTTGGTTGATGGCCAACCGGTCCAGGATATTCTCGCTGAACACAGTGGCTTCAGATTGCTGCATGGCGATCTGCAAGGACACCCCGAACAAACAGCCGAGTTCCAGCGCATCGCTGCACTGGAAGCCGAGACTGCTTTCGATCTTGAGGCTGGTCCATTGGTCCGTGGCCAGTTACTGCGGTTGGCTGACGATGATCATGTATTGCTGGTGACCATGCATCACATCGTCTCCGACGGATGGTCGATGGGGGTGTTCATTGATGAATTGAGCCGGTTGTATGCCAGACATTGCCATCATGATATCAATGTATTGCCGGCATTGGCCGTGCAGTACGCTGACTATGCCGTTTGGCAACGGCACTGGCTGCAAGGGGAGGTGCTGTATCAGCAGGCGACTTATTGGCAACAAACATTGCAAGGTGCGCCCGGATTGTTGGAGCTGCCGACGGATCGTCGTCGTCCCGATATACAGGTATATGAGGGGGCAGCGGTCGAGCTGACACTTGATCGGGCATTGACCACGCGCCTGAAAGCACTGTCGAAACGTCACCAGACCACCTTATATACAACGCTACTGACCGGCTGGGCGATATTGTTGGCTCGACTGTCCGGGCAGGCGGATGTTGTCATTGGCAGTCCGGTTGCCAATCGTCACCGGGCCGAACTGGAGCCATTGATCGGCCTGTTCGCCAACACGTTGGCGCTGAGAGTCGATACCAGTGGTTCACCTACTGTTGCCGAGTTGCTGGCCAGGGCGACGACACAGGTGCTGGATGCACAGGCACATCAGGACCTACCTTTCGATCAAGTGGTCGAGTTGTTGAACCCACCACGTAACTTGTCCCATACGCCACTGTTCCAGGTGATGTTCTCGTGGCAAAACACCCCAGCCAGTCAGCCTCAACTGCCAGGGCTGATGGCGACCCTGCTCAAGGCGCCTTTGACGACTGCGCAGTTCGATCTCTCCCTCAATTTAGGGGAGGGCGATGGGGTCATCGTTGGGGAGCTCGAATATGCAACGTCGCTTTTCGAGCAGGCCACGATCGTGTCATACCTTGAACACTGGCAATGTTTGCTGGCGGCCATGTGTGACAATGAATTGTCGACAATCGATACATTACCGCTGCTATCAACACGCCAGTGGCAGCAACTGAGCCGATTTGCCGGCGATGCAGCGATTGTCGAGGTGACAGAACTGCTGCCGGCGCGGTTTGGGCGACTGGCAGCCCAGTATCCCGACCTGCCGGCGGTGGTGGATGCAGACCAGCAGCTCAGCTATGCCGAGCTGGAGGCACAATCGAACCGGCTGGCGCACTACCTGCTGCAACAAGGCGTCCAGGCCGAGCAGTTCGTGGCCTTCTGCGTCACCCGCAGCATCCTGCTGCCGGTG